>QNER01000237.1 GCA_003646175.1 Candidatus Parabeggiatoa sp. nov. 1 | reverse complement strand
CCGGTAATATCACCGTTCCCATCAAGTCGATGTGTTTAATCGGGTTGAGTGTGACACGGCCTAATCGTTGTGCGGTGTTATCACCCAGTTGCAAGGCCACCCAAGCATGAGCAGCCTCATGCGCCGTGATGGCAAAGAGGATGGGCAATGACCAGATAGCTATTTGCTGTAAAGTTTCAATCATTAGTTATCAGTTATCAGTTCCAGGCTAAAGCACAAAAAAGTTAAACCTTGAAAATTTTGGGCAACCATAAAGGATTGCCCCTACATGCCCATTCCAGATAGTAGGGGCAATCCCTTGTGGTTGCCCTTTTCTTGTGGTTGCCCTTTTCGGGATAAATGAGGGGTGCCAAAATTTAGCGCATAATTTTTGTTTCAAAACAACTACACCCATCTCTCGGTTTCCTGACTTCTGATGTTGGTTTTATAAATGGAACCTGTTACTTTGTTTTAAACGCATCAACAGGCCCTTTTCCATGTCGGAGAATTTGGGGAGGTTCGATCATCATATCAACCATGGTGGTGGGTTCAAGCCCACAATGTCCACCGTCTATAATCAGTTCGACATGTTTATCCAATAATTCCCTTATGGTGTCAGGATCAGTTTCTGGCATGTCTTTGCCCGGCATGATCAGAGTGGAACTCACAATTGGCTCCCCTAAGACTTCTAAAAGGGCTTGGGCAATGGCATGATCCGGCACACGCACGCCAATGGTTTTGCGTTTAGGATTTTGCAAACGGCGCGGCACTTCATGGGTGGCTTTAAGTATAAACGTATACGGGCCGGGCGTTAGGGCTTTCATTGAGCGAAACGCGGTATTTTCGATTTTGGCATAAGTACCAATATCAGTCAGATCGCGGCATACCAACGTGAAATTATGATTTTTGTCCGTTTGGCGAATATGACTAATCCGTTCCATTGCGGCTTTATCGCCAAGATGGCAACCAAGCGCGTAACTGGAATCGGTAGGATACACAATCACGCCGCCTGCCCGTATGATAGCAGCTGCTTGGCTGATCAAGCGTGGTTGTGGATTTTGTGGGTGGATAGTAAAAAATTGGCTCATAGTTCTTATCACATTCTATCACGACTAAGTTGTGATCCTACCTGAGTCATCCTTAGTCAATGAGATTTGGGAATTGGGAATTGGGATCGCGGCTATTTTTAGGCCCAATTTTTGGGCCAAAAAAACGTTAGCTGCGAATTGGGAATTGGGAACTACGCAAAAATTTTTGCGTAAATTGGTCCTTCCCATCTCCCCTTGTACCGATCCCCTTGTTTGTTTATTGGCGTTGGTAAAGCAAATCCCAGACACCATGTCCTAAACGTAGCCCACGTTGTTCAAATTTGGTCAGTGGGCGTTGTGGCGGACGGGGGGAAAAATGGCCGGCTGCCACGCAATTGATAAATTCAGGAGCGGCTTCTAAAACTTGTAATATCTGTTGAGCATAGTCCTCCCAATCGGTGGCGAAATGTAGATAACCGCCTGATTTCATTCGTTTAGCTAATAAGTTGATAAACTCAGGCTGTATCAGCCGTCGTTTGTGATGACGCTTTTTATGCCAAGGATCGGGAAAAAATAGGTAAACGGCATCCAAACAATGTGAGGGCAGAGAATCCTGCAACACGTCTACCGCATCCGCACACACCACTCGCACATTGGTCAATTGGGCCGATTCTATCTGCATCAACAAGTGGCCTATGCCGGGACGATAAACATCAATGCCTAGGTAATCATGCTCAGGATGTGCTTTTGCCATCGTCACCAACGCATCGCCCATTCCAAAACCGATTTCCAAGTGTTTTTCGGCTGGCCTACCAAATAAGTCTTCTAAATTCAATAATTTATCACTTTCTACGCCGTTTTGAGACCATAATGTTTCTAAGGCACGTTTTTGGGATAAAGTGATGCGTCCACCACGACGGACAAAACTACGGATGGTTCGTGTCATATCAGTTAGAAGGATTCAGTGAACAGTTATCAGCGAACAGAAAACGTAGAAAACGTAGGGTGGGCAAGGTCTTTTTCTTGCCCACCATTTAAGTCAAAATGTAGGCCACCCAGGTCTTTTTCTTGCCCACCATTTTTAAGGTGGGCAAAAAAGACCTGGGTGGCCTACAATATTAAAAATATCTTGGTTTTTGCCCACCATTTTTAAGGTGGGCAAAAAAGACCTGGGTGGCCTACATTTTGACTTATGTATAACGATGAAGGTTGCACTTAGGGCTATTCACATTCAACCCCTTCGGGGTTGATAAAAGTTTATTAGATTTACCAAAACAACCATTTTAAATAAATCAATGGGTTACGTTAAATCGCTATAAACTTTATTGGTTCACTGATAACTGATTTAGTCAATGATAATCATAACGCTTTCAGCATCCTTAAGATGGCGGGGCTGCCATAGCTTAACTAATTTGATGCTGGAATCATAGCAATGCATCATCTCATATTTTTCGATTATTTCTATTACTCGACCTCGTTCCCACAACTTTCTTAAATGTTTAACCTCATCATTGTCATGCAACCTTAACGCACCAATATGTCCCTGTAATGCGACATTTAGGGTTCGACGCAATCTTGCGCCTAATGAATTAGGATCACGTAAGTCAGTCAGTTCAGTAGAAGAAGTGAGCAAAATGGTTTCTATGAGAATGCTTTTTTCGACGGGTTCATTTGGCAAGTCATAGGCAAGATGCACTTTTTCAAAATGTATGCCCAACAACTGATAAAGTCTTTTGCCGGGTGTCAATTGCCCACAGAGAATTTGGTAGTCTTGATCCGTACCAATGGCTATCGTTAATTCTCGCAGTTCGGCATTGACTTGCAAAGTTACCCCTTTCAGTTTCAGGAAAGCCAATTTCTTCAAAGAAAAGCTTTCGGTATCTGCACAAAAATCATTGAGCAAATAAATACTACTTTGCAAATGCCAGTTGGTAACCATGGCTGTTGAATTTAATGTTTGGGTATTGGGTGTTGGATGTTGGATTTTTGATTTCAGTGGTTTTTTCGATTTTAGTGGTTTTTTCGATTTTAGTGGGTTGATTTTCTTTTCAAAAGCCATTTTATCACTTGGACTCTCCAAATAACGCCGGGGTTTGACTCTCAGGCACAAACTCTCAAAACTACATGGTTTTAACTTTTTGATTGTATTGATATTTATATCGCTTTTTGGGGTACTTATTTTCTCGTTTGAAATCATCAATTTTTTAGGCCTATATTGTAATAGGTAATCAATAAATAATAGTAACAACTCAGCCCTGAAAGGGCGCTTTATTAAAGCCCAGGGCAGCGCCCTGGGAACCCTTTTAATGCGCTTTCAGAGCTTTAAATCATAAACACCTGCACCTGGGGCGTTGCCCCAGGCTATAATAATTCGCCCCGTTGGGGCTGAGTAGTTACAAATAATAAATAATAGGTAATAGCTAATAGGTTATGAAAAAGTGTGGATTAAAAATAATGACTTTTTCATTGAATGACGGATAACATCCCTTCGAGGGATGCTATCCGTTAAGTTATTTATCTGAACATCTAGAACTTAAAAAAACATACCCTGTAACGGTGAAGAGGCACTGCCATAGCGTTTACGCGGCATGCGCCCGGCTTGATACGCTTCGCGCCCCGCTTCAATCGCCTTTTTCATCGCCTCCGCCATCAAAATGGGCTGTTTTGCAGCCGCTATCGCAGTATTCATTAACACCCCATCGCAACCTAGCTCCATTGCGATAGCGGCATCCGATGCGGTACCAACACCCGCATCAACCAAAATCGGTACATGCGCGTTTTCAACAATCGTTAAAATATTCAACGGATTACGAATGCCTAGCCCCGAACCAATCGGCGCAGCCAGCGGCATCACCGCGACACAGCCTAGTTCTTCAAAGCGTTTTGCCATGATCGGATCATCATTGGTATACACCATCACCTGAAATCCCTCTTTGATTAATATTCCGGCAGCCTCGAAAGTGGCTGGGATATCAGGAAACAGGGTTTTCTCATCACCTAAAACTTCCAATTTCACCAAGGTATGATCCCCTAGCAATTCTCGCGCCAATCGACAAGTACGCACAGCATCAGTCGCTGTGTAGCATCCCGCCGTGTTGGGCAAAATGGTATATTTGTCCGGCGAAATGACTGCCAACAAATTGGGCTGTTCTGGATCTTGACCAATATTAGTCCGTCGAATGGCGACAGTGACTATTTGTGCGCCGCTTTGTTCAATGGCGAGACGAGTTTCTTCTAAGTCTCTATATTTGCCAGTCCCCACAAGCAAACGTGAAGTATAGTTTTTACCCGCAATTGTTAGGGGTGTGTCAGTAAAATGACGTTCAGACATATTGCACCTGAGTATGTGAAAATAAAGATATTTTAAATTCTACTCGCCTTGTAACGCAAAGGAGTAGTGATTAAATGCGCGTGATGTGAAAATGTAATATATATAATTATGAATTGTGAATTATGAATTGTGAATGAATCCTTTTAGAAGGATTTCTATCTTATTTAGGGCAAAACCTTCAAGGTTTCCAAAACCTTGAAGGTTTCTAACTAAATTAACCGCCTAAACTGCACAGATTGAAAAATTTGTGTTATTTTAATTATTAATAACTGATAATAGGCATGAGTCATGGTTTTTGCAACGGCAAAAATCCCCCTTTCGCAAAAAAAAGGGGTTTAGGGGGGGGGATTTTCTTGCCAAATTGGCACCCTTCAAAAATATCGGGGGCAACCATAAAGGATTGCCCCTACATGCCCATTATATATTGATTGTAGGGGCAATCCCCCGCGCAAGCCCTTTTCAGGATAAATGAAGGGTGCCGCCAAATTAACGAGGAACATACTGCATGGGTAACTATTTAAAAGGCAGTTTTGAGGTTTTTGCCATTATCTTAGCTTTGACAGTTTCGTATTATGAACTCAAAGAAGTCATTCCCTCCGACGCTATTATTATATTAGAAGTGGAGAAATTGAAAACGCCACGCGATACACCAGAGTATTTACTCACAGGCGTGGTTGCCGATCAAGAGTATGTGCTGGATTGGGTGAGAATTATTCCCCATTCTGACAATCCCGTCAAACGGGCAACGTTTAAGTATGATCACTACACCACAGATGTGAACTTAACCGAAATCACCACCACAAAACCCCACGAATATCTGGTTTCAACAAAAATGCTGCAAACCGAATTTGGGGACGACAATTTTGCGTTTGCCTTTTTGGATGACAATCGCTTTACCTTTTTCTTTCAATTTGAAGGCATCGAAACAGAAAAAGCGACATTTGGATGTAAAGTGCTTGCGGTTGAAAACCAAACTATCCCTTGCGAAGTCAGGGGCAAAGGCTATCTTTCCCTGTTTCGGGGCATCCCATGGTATTTCTTAGCCGCTTTTTTTGGGATTTTAATCATTGTGCTGATTGAACTCATCGATATCTTCGTGAAACGGGGTGGACGTAAAAATGTTCGCCATGGTAAAAAAACGAGAAATCGGCTCACACCTGAACAAGACTAAGGAGTCCAAACTTTAGTTTGGACTGCCCAAACTAAAGTTTGGACTCCAGCAAAAGGTAACACACACCATGTTAAAAACACGCCAGATTATTTTTATCGCCGTTTTTGCCGGCACTCGCTATTCTGATAATGCGAATATTCCAATTCGGGCGTTGCAAAAAGCGGCGCAACTGTCCCTGCTCCTAAATGTTGCTCATGCTCAACCGGCTGCACCCGACTGTAGCGGTAACCAAAGGGGGGTTGCCGGCATCTTGTCAGATGATTGCGAGCCGCACCTTGATTTGGTTGGGTTTAAAATTGGTTACTGGTATCGCGCTGGCAGAACCGGGAAATTTAGCGCTTTTGGTGATGGGAGCGTGTTGCATTCGGGCGATCAGATTAAATTGATGTTTGAGCCGATTGAGGAGAGTTATGTCTATATATTTATGACTGACTCTCATAATAACATCGCCCGTTTGTTTATTTCCACCGACGGCTTTTCGAGGTGCCGCTGCGGCTAATCAAAACCCGGTGCAACAGGGTGTCCAATATTTTGTGCCGGCACGGCATAAATCGTTTCGTTTGGATAAAAATAGGGGTAAAGAAACCCTTTATTTTGTCGCGACTCGTCAACCGGATGCGATGTTGGAACAACAATATCAAACGCTGCTCACCGCTCAAAAGAATCGTAATCTTGAAACCATTGCGGTTGCCCAACAACAGATTATGGTCAGCATGACCAAAAAACAGCGCATTATTGAACCTGAGTTGGAGAATGATGACTCACAACCAGTCGAAATCAGCGAACAAGGGGAACGCTTTAGCGTTTTGCCGCGTTATTTTAATAATCTGTGTGCTGAATGTGTTTACAAGGTGACTTTTGAACATCGCTAAATAGCACAACGGATAGTATCCCGCTCGATGGGATGCTATCCGTCACAACTGTTTATATTTGCTGTACTTTTGCTAAGAGGATTAATAAATGACAGAGTTAATTGAACAACACCAATTAGAGGAATACCAAGATATGGGATCACTCAATCATAGTTTTATTCAAGCACGGTTAGCTCGTTTGTTACCTGAGGACAACTTTACCATCATGATTGAATTAAGTTTAGATATCAGCCAAACCGATCTCAGTTCATTTGGACTTAAGGTAAAGGAAGAACTCAAACCCGATGTATCTGTTTATAAAGGGAACTATCAGCCAAATCCGCTTGAAGACATTGTAAAAATGTCGGACATGCCATCACTGGTGATTGAGATTCTGTCGCCCACCCAAAGCTTTAGTGATATTTTACCCAAATTCAAGGCCTATTTTGCGCTGGGCGTAAAATCGGGTTGGTTAGTAACGCCAGCACTTGAATCTATAGCGGTTTACTCGGCTGAATCTCATAAAAATAAATCCTATAAGTCTTTTGATATCACGCATGATACTGAAGTGATTGATGAGGTGTTAGATATTCATTTGCCACTTCAAAAGATTTTTCGGAAATGAAATTGAGTACAACGAATCCCAGAATTCAACGAATGGCGAAAATAACTACAAGGATTGCTTATAAGAAAGGATTTCATCGAGACGGATTGCGAATAAATAACGACAATTGCTTATAAGAAAGGATTTAATCGAGACGGATTGCGAATAAATAACTACAAGGATTGTTTATAAGAAAGGATTTATAAAAAGGATTGCAGGTAGATTTGAATTTAAATCAATGAATTAGTGTAAATGATTTGATAAATTCCTTATAACAAATCTATCAGGAGTACAAGGCGAACCTTGTACGAAAAAACTTGGTTTTGAGTCTCAGGAGTACAAGGCGAACCTTGTACGAAAAAAACGGGTTTTTGAGTCTCAGGAGTACAAGGCGAACCTTGTACGAAAAAAAACGTGGTTTTGAGTCTCAGGAGTACAAGGCGAACCTTGTACGAAAAACGATTATGAAAGGATTGCGAATAACTAACTACAAGGATTGCTTATAAGAAAGGATTTAATCGAGACGGATTGCGAATAAATAACTACAAAGATTGCTTATAAGAAAGGTTAAATCCATTCTAAAATGCAATGTTTTTAGTTATAAAAACTGAACAATCGCTGAAATAAAGCTAAAAGCGAGGGACGTAAATTAAATAATGACAACTCAAATTAAATGGCACCGCATTTTTGTCAAAATTAACGGATACTATCCCTAAGAAGGGATAGCATCCGTGAAGTGAAATTATTTATTTTTCTGAAAAACTATATCATGTTGATTTAGAAAAAGAACTCACCGAAAAAAAACCATACTTGGATGTGTTGATTATCGAACAATCAGATGGTCAACCGATCACTCAATTACCTGACGGTTTGGAGAATCTGGCCGCACATAATTTGTTGACGTACAAATCCTTAGCCGAACCACTAAACGCTTGGGCGATTGAAGAATTGATCGGCCATTACGTGAATTATCGCAAACAAATCAGTCCTTCAAAGGATGATTTATTACCCAGAGACGATTTTCAACTGTATGCCGTCAGTACTCGTTATCCACACAATTTAAGCGATGAGGTTAAGGCGAGGATCACAACCATCCAATCGGGCGTGTATGATATCCAATTGGGTATTCGTACCATACGACTCATTGTGCTGAGTCGAATGCCAAAAGCAAAACGGAATGCTATTTGGCATTTATTTGGTGCTAAAGCAGACTCTTTTGTTTATGGAAACCAGCACTATGATTGGCATTGTCCAGAGGAAAAAACCGGCTTAAACCAGTTGTATAACTTATATCAATTAGAGGGGGTTGTTATGCCTGGAACGAAGGAGGACTTGAAAAAAGACTACACCAGAGAACATCTTCACTTATTGCCGCAGGAAGATTTACTAAAAGCACTCACACCGGAAGCGGTATTGAAACACTTTTCAGTTCCTGAGCTGCTGAAAGGGCTACCTGTGGCGGCGATTGAAGAATACTTGTCTCAGCACCGGAAAAAATAACTACAAGGATTGCTTATAAGAAAGGATTTAATCGAGACGGATTGCGAGTTAATTTCTCCCCAAATCAATCCGAAAAATCCGGAAAGAAGTTGTACTCAGTTTCAGCGGCAATCGTACTATTCTATTTAGTACAACGGATACGCGTAATGAACGGATAAGGGATTTTGCCTAAAATTAATCTACGCGATGCAGATGCTATTTTTTCAAAGGGTGAGTCACTGTCACCATTTTTTGCCCGTCCAGAACGCGATAGTTCATAAAATCTAGGAAAGCCCTATCCGTTCATTACGCGTATCCGTTGTACTAATCCCCAAATAAATAACGACAAGGATTGCTTATAATAAAGGATTTAATCGAGACGGATTGCGGCTATAAATAACCTATCAGGAGTACAAGGCGAACCTTGTACGAAAAAAACGTGGTTTTGAGTCTCATTCGTTTCAGGCGAACCTTGTACGAAAAACGATTATGAAAGGATTGCGAATAACTAACTACAAGGATTGCTTATAATAAAGGATTTAATCGAGACGGATTGCGAGTTTATTTGAATTTATGTAAATGAAATCAACAAGTTAGTGTGAATGAGTTTCTAAATTACTTCACAAACCAATCCTTTCTTATAAACAATCCTTGTAGTTATTGATAAACAATCCTTATAGTTATTAACCCAAAACTAACCCCCCAAACAACCAAAGGAGAAAACCAAAATGCAACCCTTTAAGGGCCACTTACCCAGCAAGATTATCCTACTATTGCTAGGCTTAGCGGGAACAGCAGCCCACGCCCAAGCTCCCAAAATCGTACTTCAATTGGGCCATTTGTCTACTGTCTTAAGCGTGGCCTATTCCCCCGATGGGCAAACCGTGGTGTCGGGTTCTTATGATAAAACGGTCAAATTATGGGAAGTGAATACCGGCCGCTTGCTTAAGACGTTTCACGGCCATTCTAGCTCTGTCACCAGCGTGGCGTATGCTCCTGATGGGCAAACCGTGCTGTCGGGTTCAGATGACAAGACGGTCAAATTATGGTCCGTTCGCACCGGCCTGTTGCTGAAGACCTTTGCCGGCCATACTCGTAGTGTCACCAGCGTGGCTTATGCCCCCGATGGGCAAACCGTGGTGTCGGGTTCTTATGATAAAACGGTCAAATTATGGGAAGCGAACAGCGG
>QNER01000236.1 GCA_003646175.1 Candidatus Parabeggiatoa sp. nov. 1 | reverse complement strand
TCCCATTAGGGGTAGTAAGGTTTCAGTTTCCCATTAGTGGTACTAAGAGTTTCAGTTTCCCATTAGGGGTAGTAACATTAGGGGTAGTAAGTTATTCGTCATGCAAATTATTTATCATAAGGTTTCAGTCTCCCATTAGGGGTAGTAAGGTTTCAGTTTCCCATTAGGGGCAGTAAGGTTTCAGTTTCCCATTAGTGATACTAAGAGTTTCAGTTTCCCATTAGGGGTAGTAACATTAGGGGTAATAAAGTAAAGTAAACATAGATATTGTGTTCCCATTCTATCTTTTTGGGTTTCAGTCTCCCATTAGGGGTAGTAAAGTAAGAGGGGTAGTAAGAGTATTAGGGAAAAGATTGGTCAAAAAATTGTTTCAGTTTCCCATTAGGGATAGTATAAATAAAAATCGTACCAAGTTCGCTTGAAACGAATGATGAGTAGAAGAAAATTCGTACCAGGTTCGCCTGAAACGAATAATAAGTTTTATTACAATAAAAATAGATTTTTATCGTTCAAAGTTATTTTTAAGGATACCAAAACAGCAGATGACAGAACTCTCAAACTCCTCAACCTCGTCACGCACGTTGTTTGTGGCATCGACTACTTGGACGAGTCTTGGAAGAACTTCTTCCCCCAGTCGGTATCTCGGTTCATATCAATTTTCCAGTGATGAGCGAGCCACCTGAAGCCGAGGGGAAAGGGGATCGCTCCAAGGGAAAAGTGTTTTCTTTGCCAAATCTATTTATTCTGGTACCGATCCCCTTGTACCTAGAAGCAATCCCATCCAATGACCCCAGTGCCCGGAATAAACGAATAGAGGATGTTGAAGTTAAGGATCGAAGAAAAATTAATTTCCCCCTTGACCAGTGCAGGAGAGCGGAAATCTTCGGACCACCCCCAACAGCTGTTGTCTGAAAGCTTGTCTGAGGCTAAAGCCGACTAACCCTCTTTTGTAGTGCCCTGATACGTACTTGAGCTTTTAGACTGTTGGCGGAAGTTATTTTATTTTTTAGCCGACCCTAAGGATGACGCAGGAAATAATATACGCGATACAGATGCTATCCCTCTTTCAGGGATAGTATCTGTCACCATTTCTGGTGTAAGTTATTTACTGCAGCGTCCTAAGAACATCGTACTGAAGTTGTTTAATTCGTTGATTTCGGAAATAAGTTGTACTCGTTGCAGTTGTACTCGTTGTAATCGGTGTGTTGTGTTAGCATTATCTTGCAAAAGCCAAAAACATCAAGTAAGTAAGTATATTACCAACTTCAATTTTAGGAATGACAAAGCCATTCCCAATTCCCAATCCCGAACAAAGGAGATGATATGAAACAATTATGGTTTGGATTAATATTAATGGCCCTATCGCTGGGCCTAAGCGCGGCCGAGGTGTCGCCAGCAGACATTGATCGTCTCCATCAAGACGCGAAACAGGCATTTTTCGCCGCTGACTATCCCACCGCGTTGGCAAAATGGCAAACCGCCTTAAGTCACGCTCGCGCCCTTGGTCACAAACAGGACATCAGCAAGTTTCTGGTTAACCTTGGGGCGGTCAACTTGAATATCGGCCAATATCAACAGGCCTTGGACTATTATCAACAAGCCTTGGTGATAGACCGCGAATTGGGGGATAAAAGCGGAGAAAGTGCCGATTTGAGTTACTTGGGCCTTATCCAGTACAGTCTCGGCCAATATCAACCAGCCTTGACCTATTATCAGCAAGCCTTAGCAATCCAACGAAAAATAGGCGATAAAGGCGGGCAAAGCCATAGCCTTGGCAACCTTGTGTTGCTATACGACAGTCTGGGGCAATACCCAAAAGCTTTGGAATATGGCGAACAAGCCTTGGCATTGCACCGCGAAATGGATGATAAACGGGCGGTGGGAAATGATCTGTCTAACCTTGGCATGGTGTACGATAATTTAGGTCAACACCACAAGGCCTTGGAGTATTACCAAAACGCGCTGCCCCTCCAAAAAGCACTCAGTGACAAAAGTGGCATCGGCAAAACGCTTTCTGGTATCGGTGCCGGCTACAAAAATCTGGGCGACTATCCAAAAGCGTTAGCCCATTTCCAGCAATCCATCGCAATACACGAACAAATCGGTGATATCAGAGGGATAGGGGATAATCTGGCTAACCTTGGTGCAGTGTACGACAGTCTTGGGCAATATCCAAAAGCGTTGAAGTCCTATCAGCAAGCTTTGCAAATACAAGGCCAGATGGGCAACATCAGCGGGATAGCCCAGAATTTCTCCAATTTAGGTTTGGTATACGCTAACCAAGGGCAATACCCAAAAGCCTTAGCCCATTACCGGCAAGCTTTGCAAATCTACCGCCGCATGGGTGAGCAACGTGGGATTGGAAATACGCTTTCCAACCTTGGCATCGTGTATAAAAGTCTAGGCGATTTCCCAAAAGCCTTAACGCATTATCAGCAAGCCTTGGAAATACAACGCGAAATTGGTGATGGGCGCGGCGAAGCCAGTACCTTAACCAATATGGGCATGGTGTATGACAAGCGTGGACAATACTCAAAAGCTTTAAAGCATTTCCTGCAAGCCTTGGAAATGCAACGCCAAATCGGCGATAAACACCGGATAGCCCATAATCTCAGTAACCTGGGTGTGTTGTACTATCATTTGAAACAATCTGAAAAAGCGTTGGGGTATTTCTTGCAAGCCTTAACCATCAAACGTGAGATTGGTGACAAACGGGGCGAAGGCAGTGATCTGTCTAACGCCGGCGCTGTGTACGATAGCCTAGGGCTACCCTTAAAAGCCTTACGATCTTACCTGAAAGCTTTGGCAATCAGACGCGAACTCGGTGATAAACACGGTGAAGCGACTGATTTATCCCATCTGGGCGCGGTGTACGGCAATGTTGAAAGATACCAACTCGCCCTGACGTATTTTCAGGAGGCGCTGGTAATAGCTCGTGAACTGGGGGATAAAAGCGGGGAAGCGGCTGATCTCGCCAATATTGGCTTGATTTATCAACAGCTTGGCCAATACGAACCAGCGCGTACCGCTTTGCAAGACAGTGTCACCAAATTGAAAAAGCTAGGCACGACTCATCGGTGGTACGCACAGCGCGGCTTGGCGGCCGTTGAAGCCAAACTCAATAACACCGACGCGGCTATAACTCATTATGAACAAACCTTAGCCCATGTTGAAAAACTACGCGCCGGCTTGACAGATAAAACCCACCGGCTTTCTTTCATGCAGGACAAACTTTATGTGTATGACGACTTTATCACGCTACTGCAACGTCTGCACGATGAACACCCGGATAAAGGCTATGATCGTAAAGCCTTAGAAATCTTTGAGCGCAAACAAGGCCGCGTGTTTTTGGAAGAGATTGGCAAAAGCGGTGCGCAGCGGTTTGCCCACTTGCCTTATGAAATTGTTCAAGAAGAACAATTGCTTATCCATAAAGTGGCCCACACTGAAACCCAGTTAGTGCAAGCGCGTAACAAACCCTTTATTGAACAAGATCGCGTTCGTGTGAAAGCCTTAACCCAACGCGTTGCCACGCTGGAAGCGGCACTTGGAGCGTTACAAACGACAATTAAGGAAAAATACCCGGCTTACCATGCCCTTAAATATCCCCAACCGACTACCGCAATGACTTTACAACAGGAAGTCTTACAAGCAGATGAGGCGATACTGATTTATGGGGTCATGCGAGAGAGTACCCTTCTCTGGGTTATTAGTCCCAAGCAATTTGCCATGTTTACGCTACCCGCGGGAGAAGAAGAAATTGAAGAAGATGTCGCTTATATGCGTGATGTCATTCTCAATCGTCTGCCCGAAATGGTTGACGAAGGTTTTCCCCTTTACGAGAAACTGATCCCCGAAGAAGCCCGCGAATTGTTGGCTGACGCGCACACGCTGTACATTGTGCCCACCGGCCCGTTGTATGCGTTGCCGTTTGAAACGCTCGTCAGTCAGGAGACTGACTACGACAATCCCCATTACCTGATCAAAGACTATGCGATTGTCTACTTATCTTCGGCCTCAGTGCTGAAAGTGCTGCGCGACACCAGAGCTGGGCGCACAATTCAACCTAGCCAAAAGTTTCTGGCTTTTGCCGATCCAGCTTATGCGTCTTGCCAAGAAAACGGGGAGGATGAGAATAATAGGGCGGCGGTGGCAAAAACGCGGGGCGTGTTTGAACTCCGCAAAACTTCTTACCGAGACGTAATGGGCGCGGTTTGTTTTCCACGTTTACCTAACACGGCTAATGAAGCCAATGCGATTGCAACTTTGTTTCAAGCGTCTGACACCGCTCTCTATTTAGGTGAACAAGCCAACCGAGATGCGGTACTCTATCTGAATAAAACGGAGCAAATGAATGACTATCGCTATGTGCTATTTGCACTTCATGGTTTGCTACCCGATGAAGTCAAAGGGTTAGCACAATCGGCATTGGTATTATCCAATGATTTTCTGACCATGGCGGACGCTTTCGCGTTACAATTAAACGCAGACTTTATCAATCTCTCCGCTTGCAACACGGGCGGTGGCGAAAAACTCAAAGGCGAAGGCATTATGGGCCTCACTCGCGCTTTTATGTACGCGGGCACTCAAGCGATTAGTGTTACCCTATGGTCAGTCGAATCGGCTTCGGCCAAAAACCTGAGTATTGGTATTTTTGAAAATCTCAGCAACGGCAAAAACCCCGCCGATGCGCTGCGTCAAATCAAGCTGAAGATGATAGCCGGCGACGCTAATAAACCCTATTACCGCCACCCGTTTTATTGGGCACCGTTTGTGGTGTATGGGGACGGTGGATAAGGATTCGTGCAAGGTTCGCCTTGCACTCCTGTTTAAGCAAAGGAGTACCTATGATGAAAAAGTGGTATTGTTTTTCCCTCATATTAACCCTACTTGTGTTAGTCGGTTGTGCGAGCCAAAATGGTACAAAACCAGAGGCCACGCTTAAAACGGCCCGAACTCCGCCTCCGCTATTTGTTGATATGTCAAACACACCTATTGTTTCTGAAGACGAGATGACTGTCGCGGTTAAGGCATTCACCGCAGAAACAGAAACAGACGAGAAAGACATCCCTACTCTGCGGTTCATCTATTTTGACTATGATGACAGCGAGATTACATCCGAAGCATACGTCCTATTGGAAGAACATGCGGATTATTTGCTCGACAAACCTGATACCCTAGTTCGTTTGGAAGGCCATGCAGATGAACGGGGTTCCTACGAATACAATTTGGCTTTGACTGAGCGGCGTGTCGAAGCGGCCAAAGAGGCATTAATCGAATTAGGTATTCTTGAAGATCAGTTGAGTACCTTAGGTTATGGTGATGAACATCCTGTCGCTTTCGAGCAGAATGAAACGGATTGGCAGCTTAATCGTCGAGTTGAGTTAATTTATCCTTAATTATCATCAGGAGTGCAAGTTAACCTCGCACTCCTACTCAAAGGCCTGCAGAATATTTATCCCGCCGACATTTCCGTGTTAACAGAAGTACGGGTGATGAGTCAGCCGCCGCCTCGGGTAGATTTTCACGTTTTATTATAAACAACCTGATCTTTGTACAGGACAAAAAAGTGTTCAAGTCGTGATGCTATCGCTTTTTTTGCGATAGTATCACTAAAAAATAACCATATTTTATCGCTGCTTTTAAGTTTTGGGATAGATTGATTTGGAACGATTAATTTATTGATTTTATTATATTTTTTAAATTTAAATAAATCAATAAGTTACGTTTAATCGGTATAATGTCTATTATAATTATGTGAGCCACAAAAGTGATACTATCGCAAAAAAAAAAGCGATAGCATCACAAAATATTTTTTGTCCTGTACATAGCAACCTGATACAACAAATCACTGCCAATCCCCTCTTTGACGTTTGATTGGCTTACTAAAACGACACAAAAATGACCATCACAATGATGATGTGTAGCTTATGTGTTTTCATTGGCCTGGCCCGGTGCATCCAAGCACAGTGCGCGGTGCAGATATGACAAAGTGTCACTGCGATGAAGGGTCACTCAAAAAAAGGCACTTTTTATGAGTTTAATCACTTTTGAAAGTAAACTGTTACCTGAAGGCTATTTGTATTGTCCCAAAGAATTTGCGAAATCCACAAACGCACGTTTTTTAGTCTATGTCGTTTTTGAAGATATTGACACAGAAGCCACTGATCACGAAGTTGAAATGTCGGCTCTTTCAGATATTTCAAATGACTTTATTTCTCAAGAAGAGCTTGATTATTATCTCAATTTGGAGAATTTATGACGACATTTCAGCGCGGACAGATATGGTTGGTCAACTTTGACCCCAGTTTTGGGCATGAATATCAGAAAGCCCGCCCAGCCCTTTGTATTCAACATGAAAAATACATCACTTCCAGTCAATTATTGACCGTGGTTCCGATTTCTTCTCAAACCTCAAAGTTCACAGAACTTGATATTTTATTGGAGAAAGACTTGATAAACCGGCTAATGAAAGACTCATTAGTTAAAATAAAACAAATTAGCTCGTTTGATAAAAAAAGATTTATCAAACTTATTGGCGTAGTCAATCAGCATACATTAGAACAAGTGGATAAGAATCTCCAGCTTTTTCTATTTGGACAATAACCTTTTTTCGTTACCATCAAAACTTAACGGTGGGCAACCAGGAAAAGTAACGGAGACTATCCTTCTAAAAGGATAGCATCCGTGATGCTCTCCATAAAAAAAGCCCCGCAGCATAGACAGCTTTGGGGCTTAAATATTATTGGTTCCCGTCCCGTTGTGGGAAAGGATACCATTTAATGCTCAAAACCCAGCCGGCGGTGATAAGTCTGGTTTCACGTTGGGCAAAGGCATCAATTTGACGGTGGCAATAATATTACTTAGCACAACTTTTTGCTGGCCAAGCAATCCCTTCAACATCATTGTAAGGTGTTGAAATCGTCTTTTCAGCAATGAGGTTACAGTTACTTGGTTCAATAACACCGATGTTCATATTGTGACTGCCATGAAAACCAAACAGTAACAAATCACCAGGCAAGGTTTCTAGGGCCTCAATTTCAAGGCCATTCATCAATCCTTGACATACCGGCTCAACCTTTTCGCCATCATAAGCCAACAACCGCACGCCGGCCTCAAAGTCGTCTGCGCCGTGACTGTCAGCCGGGTCATTATGGATGTTTTCTACACCATAAAGGGTTGTGCCAGCTTCATTCCAGGTAATGTCTTCAATTTCACCCACATATTCGACCACCAGTTTAGCTAGGGCGGTAGCGGTATTAATGAGGAGCAGTCCTTCATTTTCGGCCCCTCCCCACAGGGAGCCATCAGCCCGGAAAGAAATGGCATTAACTTCTTTATAATCATACCCTTTGGGCCGATTTCCGATTTCGCCATCATCAACAATGTTACCAATGATAGTCAAATCACCGTTGCTTTGGTTGACTTGGTAAAGGTAGCCTTTCTTATCCGTATCGTCTCCAGAAGCAGCAAAAAGCGCATCGGTTTGTGGATGACTATCCAAAGCCTCAATATCGCAGCCGGGGCAACCTTTACCGAGAGCATTAACTTCCAACGTCGTCTGATTAACGGTGAAAAGTTGGCTATCGTTTAAACCCCCGTCATGGACAGCGTAGAGTTGGCAAGTGTCGCCATTGGGAACCTCATAAAATTCATAACGCACCACTGCAAAGTCATAGTTTCCGTCGTTGTTCTGACTATGACCCGCCACCACGATTTTGCCGCTGTCGTCAATGGCGACGGCGCGGCCATAATCATTGCCACTGCCAATCGCGGTGGTGACCTTCCCACCGGTGCCAAAGCTTAAGTCTAAACTCCCATCGCTATTATAACGCACCACCGCAAAGTCCCTGTTGGAGCCACTAAAACCCGCCACCACGATTTTGCCGCTTCCGTCAATGGCGACGGCGCGGCCATAATCATGGCCAGTGCCAATCGCGGTGGTGACCTTCCCATCACTGTCAAAGCTTAAGTCTAAACTACCATCGCTCAAATAACGCACCACCGCAAAGTCCTCGCTGGAACCGTTGCGACTCTGACCCGCCACCACGATTTTGCCGCTGTCGTCAATGGCAACCGCGTAGCCTTCATCATCGCTGCCAATATCGGTGGTGACCATCCCATCACTGTCAAAGCTTAAGTCTAAACTACCATCGCTATTATAACGCACCACCGCAAAGTCATAGTTGGAGCGGTTGTGACTTAAACCCGCCACCACGATTTTGCCGCTGTTGTCAATGGCGACGGCGTAGCCATAATCAGCGGCACTGCCAATATCGGTGGTGACCTTCCCACCGGTGCCAAAGCTGGTATCTAAACTCCCATCGCTCAAATAACGCACCACCGCAATGTCATCGTTGGAGCCGTTGTGACTCTGACCCGCCACCACGATTTTGCCGTGGTCGTCAATGGCGACGGCGTAGCTTCTATCATCGCCACTGCCAATCGCGGTGGTGACCTTCCCATCACCGTCAAAGCTTAAGTCTAAACTACCATTGCTCAAATAACGCACCACCGCAACGTCATAGTTGGAGCCGTTGTGACTCCAGCCCGCCACCACGATTTTGCCGCTTCCGTCAATGGCGACGGCGTAGCCAGAACCATCGCCACCAATCGCGGTGGTGACCTTCCCACCAGTGCCAAAGCTGCTGTCTAAACTCCCATCGCTCAAATAACGCACCACCGCAAAGTCATAGTCATAGTCGGAGCCGTTGTAACTCGGACCCGCCACCACGATTTTGCCGCTGTCGTCAATGGCGACGGCTTCGCCATAACCACCGATCGTGCCAATCGCGGTGGTTACCATCCCACCAGTGCCAAAGCTGGTGTCGAGATCACCGGCGGCCGCATACAGGGTAGTGGGCACCAACCCGATACTAGCCAAGCCCAGTGCCAGTCCGACGGATTTGCACAGCGTCGATAGCCCTAGTGCGGTGTTGTGAAGTTGCGTCGTCCCGCTTTCCGGGACAGGGTGGCTAATTCCCATACCAATTGGGGGGGGGAAGATTGCCACGATAACCATTGTTTTAACATAAGTTGTTCTCCTATAGAACGGAAGGTAAACGTCTGTGCATTTCCTAATTCCCAAGGTAACCAAAAAAACCAAGTCCAAGCACCCAGGGTAAATAAGGAAATTGCATAATGACATGAAAAAGAAACACTGTTAAGTCCTGTGAATTAACCCCTTTGAACTACAAGGATTGTATATAAAAAAGGATTGATAACAAATATTTATGTCAATTATTAAACAAATTTTCAGGTATTTTGTAGGGGGCCGGCAACAAAAAGACGTTACCAGCCCCCTAACTTACCACCTATCAGTTTCTAAATAAGTACAACGAATGGGCGAAAAAAACGAATGACGGCAGGGTGAACTCAACGTAAGTGCTTAGAATGAAAAGTGAATTGAATTCGTTGATTTCGCAAATTCGTTGTACTCAACCAAACTGATAGGCGCTAAGGCCCCTACAAAAAATTCAAATTCATAATACCCGAAAATTTATGGTTCAATACTTATTAGACGAGGTTTCAAAAAAAATGTGAGGGTTAATTTAATTAATTTTTTTCCTGCGCCTTCTTATTAGACAAATTAAGCACAACCGATAACCGAAATAAACGGATAAAAAATAAATGGA
>QNER01000235.1 GCA_003646175.1 Candidatus Parabeggiatoa sp. nov. 1 | reverse complement strand
TTTTGGCGATAGTATCACTTTTGCACTTTAAAATCCTTAATAGGCTTGCCCGTCAATTTTAACGAATAAAAACCAACCGTTAAATTGACAACCCCTTATTTTCGGACAACTCTAATCAGTCAAAAATGTCATTACAATAAATAATTTTATTGTTTGAGTGATACTATCGCCAAAAAAGCGATAGCATCACGGCTTGAACACTTTTTGGTCCTGTACATAGATTATCAACAGAAAACGGTAGAGTCAGAAATTCTAATAGATTGCAAAGTATTTCGATAATCCTCCAATTTCGTTTTCGATTCAGCCAACTTCTCTTTCACCGGGGCTAACGCTTTCAACACCTCCAGACTCATGGTTCTGACTTGCTCACCACTCAACTTTGTTTTTACCCAAATTGACATACTTGAACTCAATAAAAATATCCAATAGTTTATACAGGCGCATGTCGGGGCGGACAATCATAGTAAAATCAGTGGCTTGCCCAAGCCATTTCACCAAACATCATCATGGTATGGAACTTTCCGCTTTATTGCACAAACTGTGACATCGTCGAAGCAATGTGCGTAACATCAGTTATTAACTTGCCTCAAACACATTTCAATCACCACTTTTTTCGTACAAGGTTCGCCTGAAACGAATGATGCCCGATAATATGACATTGTCAAGTTAATTAACAGGTTGTTTTTAATACAATTTTTTAGAAAAACTTTTTTGTTACAGCAGTTGTCTAAAAGCTAAAGTAGGCTAAAGCTGGGCTGGTGAAAATCAGGTGATTTGGGGACAAAAAGTGATCCCATTTTTGTTCCGCCTTGAAAAAAAGTTATTTAAAAATAGTCAGTTAAATAAAAAATTTTTCATTAGTAATTAATACTTCACAATTCACAATTCGCGCCTAAAGTTTTTGCGCGCAAAAACTTTAAGCGCGAACACAATTTTCATCACCCCAGGCTAAAGCCTACTAACCTTCTTGCAGTGCCCTGACACGTACTTGAGCTTTTAGACAACGGCTTTAGCCGTTGGCGTTGGGGTGGTACGGAAACTGTAGCGATCCTGCACTAGAGGCTCTCACTTTTTATTGAGCTTTCCAGCCAGGTGGGTAACTTTTGCTGTTGAACAGTAATATTGTTAATAAAGGTTTCGCCACTGGTGTGGTGGGAATAAGATAAGCTTAAATCGGAAATGTAATTTCCCGGTGCCACCCTAAATGTCGAGAGTTTAGGGGATGTTGCATAGTTGCCCGAACCTAATTTGTCGGAGTGGATTTCTGTCGTTGAGTCAACCCCCTGTGGAGTTAACTTATGCCAGAACACTTGGACATGGATGACTTCGTCTCGACCAAAATAATGTCCCCGAACTACATCAATACCAGTCATGATGTATCATTCTGCTTGTTCAAGCTGCGTTTCGCCACCGCCGGTTCCCCCAACTTGTAAACCATATTTTCGGTTTTGAAGTTTTAGATCAGGAGTCACTTCAGCGAAAACCGGCGTAACGGCATCAATAATGTCACCAGATCGCACCTTTAACGCCACCAATGCGAGAGGAGCGGTTTGTTTGTCATCCGTGGGAACAACACTATTAACAGAACCCACTGGCGTGAACTGCGGAATATTCTTCTCACCGTTCCGAACAACCTGATTAATGCCTTCTTTGAGCTATGAATCAGATATTAAGTTCGTTTCGACTAGAAACTGAAGTGAGTTAATCCGTTCCTCGGTTTTATCGGATTCTAAGGCACGCATAATTAATTTCGATTGCAAATCTTTATCCGCTAACTTAGTCTCCAGACGACTTTTAACAACGCCCCCAACAACGGTACCAAGAATAGCCAGTAGTCCCGTGATAAGTAGTTCATTCATAATATTGACTTTTCTCCTTCAGATAGATTGTATTGAGTCCAATGAGTCTATTGAAATTATTTAGTACAACGCATTGAAGGATAAAACGGATTTTTTTGAGCTAATAAACTCGGTTTATACCGCGAATCCGTTGTACCAGATATTATGGCTATTTTCACAGTAAACCATTCTTAATGAATTCATGAAACAACCGGACATTTTTGTACCTATTACTCAATGATCAAGTTTTTTCGGCCTCCATTATAACTACAAGGATTGTTTATAATAAAGGATAAGGCCTAATGACACGCACGATAAGAATTAAACACTAGCTGGGTGGGGTAGAAAACTGGGCCGGCAACGTTTCAGTGATAAAACGCTCAAACCGGTTCCCGCATAGTCAAAATGTCTTTCGTCCGGGCCTTAAAAGCCTTATCCTTTATTATAAGCAATCCTTGTAGTTACAACAGAGATGGTAAAAACTTGAACATAGAGTATTACCTATTAGCAGTTTTGCAAGTTAATACGCCTCCGTATTTACCAATACTAAAATGTATAAGGTTTCCAAAACCTTAGTGTGCTTTTTTGCGCTGAAAATGTCATATAATTTAAAACAACTGATAACGGTTAAAATTTATTAACTATAAAATTCATTATCTTTCAGCATTTTAGGTTGATTCTAGGATTTTTGCCCTTATTTATATATATATATATGTACATTTATCCACCGCAGCGGTTGGTTTCATTGCGGATAGTCATTGATATCTTACCACCTATCAGTTTTCCGTTAACACAGAGACACCTCGCTCTCCAGAGTTTCACAGAGATTAACTCTATGACTCTGTGTGACTTTGTGTGACTCTGTGAACTCGGTGTTAAAAATTTTTACAAACTGATAGGTGATAAGTCATTGATATGCTCGCATTTGAAAACTTGACTTATGTAAGGGATGATTGAGAACATCGAGTCGAGTACCACGAATTAGCGTAATGAACGAATGGTTCAATTTGCTATACTTGTGCAGTCCAATAATTTAATTGAATGTTATCTTAAAATATTGTCCAAAGTTTTTTTGGGGACTATAAAAACCAAAATTGATCTAGGATTGAGAAAATGTATATTTTTTTAGACATAGATGGTGTCTTGGTAAAACCAGATGAACCAGAAGACGAGATTTATTTGAAAGAGGTTAACATTGAAGAAGATTTATTAAGGTTTAATCAAGACTGCTTGAAAGAGTTTGAAAACGTCATACGCAAATACAACCATTGCCAAATTGTCATCTCGTCTTCATGGCGTGAAATGTTTGCTTTTAAATTAATAAAAGCATTATTTTCAAATGATGTTGCTGACAAAATTATCGGTGTCACCCCTATTATCAGTCATGGGGTAAAACATTCTCGGTACCATGAAATACTTAACTACCTTGAGCAAAATAATGCCTTGGCAAAACCTTGGGTTGCCATAGACGATATAGCAGCGTATTTTCCAAAGGAAGCGCCGGTTATCATTACCAATCCCAAAAAAGGCTTTGATAAACATGCGGCGACGAAATTAGACGATTTTTTAAATGAGCGCGCACTGCCGAAAGAGAATCTGATGACATCCACAGTTGAAGAACGCTATGATGCCGCTTTAGGCTGTTTTTTAGGCGCGTGTGTGGGAGATGCCGCGGGTGCAGTGCTTGAATTTATTGGCTATAAACCGTCGATGGCGGAAGTCAAACATGCGATGACAATGTCCGGGGGCGGGATAATGGGGGTGGCGAGTGGGCAAGTCACTGATGATAGTGAACTCGCGCTTTGCTTAGCACAAGCGTTGGCGAGCAGCCAAGATTTCAATCTTGAACAAATTGCTCAAAATTATGCCAAATGGATAAACTCACATCCTTTTGATATGGGCATGACAACTCGCCACTCTTTAGGCTGTTTTAGAAAAGCGAAATGGCAACGTGTCTGTGACAAAGAAGGTTATGCTATTGCTATGACTCAAGCCGCAAAGCAAAGTTGCACAGATTCTAAAGCCAATGGTAGTTTAATGCGAATTGCGCCGCTAGGCATCTGGGGGAGTCGCTTAGATGACAATGAATTAGCACAATGTGCTATTAAAGATTCCAGTTTATCGCATCCCAATGAAAGTTGTTGTGATGCGGTTGCCTGTTATGTGATTGCCATTGCCCGTTTAATTGAAAATAAAGGTGATATCGTCAACGCGTTTAACTGTGTGGTAGATTGGGCGAATCATCATGCGAACTTTGAAGTACGACGTTGGCTACAAAATGCCAAAGAGAATGTTGAAGTGCCGTATCATCCTCAAGTCGGTTTTATCAAAATTGCGTTTGTTCATGCCTTTAGACATCTCTTACTCGGGACAAGTTATCAGGATGCCATTAGCCAGACATTGTCTGGTGGCGGTGATACGGATACCAATGCCTGTATTGTTGGCGGTTTGATTGGAGCCGCGTGTGGTGCCTCTGGTATTCCCGATGATATGAAACGAGGGGTTCTCCATTGCGAGACGCACCAAGGAACACACCCACGCCCCGCTTTTTTACACACGACTCAATTACCAGAACTCACAGAACGCTTACTGGCTGCTAAGTACCGAACCATAAATTTTCAGTACTTATGATTTTACCCTCTCTTTATATTTCAGTAGAAACCTTCAAGGTTTTAGAAACCTTGAAGGTTTTGCTCTAAATAGCCAATAAGGTGGGCAAGAAAAACACCTTGCCGGCCCCCTACTCAAAATACCTGATAATACCTGGTTCACTACTTATTATAATTATCAATCTGAAAAATAACGATTTTTTGCATAATTAATAATTAACTCATTGATTTATTTTATAAGTATTTTACATGGAACTGAACCAGTACCCCAAATCAGTTTATGCCAGCAAATCCTTTGGAATTTCTCTATTCATTCTACGCGCCGTTATCCCATTCCAACTGTAGTTCGGGCATTATCCGCTTCAAACTCTTTAACACTTTCTTTTGCCAGGCATATTGTTCAGACACTTGCACCGTCAGTTGACTAGCATTTTTCCGTTGAACTTTGAGAAGAAACTTAGACAGCACATTGATGCCAGAGCTATTGATAAATCTCAAGTCCCGTAAATTAAGCATAACCACAGGTGGCTCTTGATCAATCAATTGATCGAACATCTCCACAATAGGATTATATTCTTTAACACTCTTCAGACGAAGTTTTCCCTGCAAGCTAATCGTGGCATTAGTAAAATCGCGTACAATCTGATATTCGTTGGTTTCAATTGCAATGATTTCACCAAATTCATCTTTTTCAATGCTCATTTTTATTTCTGTTTTCAATTAGATCAATTAGAAATCGCAATGGATGCTATCCTTTTTTTTTGATAGTCTCCATTAAAAGCGTGTAGTGCCAAATTGCAATTTCCGTACCACCTAAAAATGAGAGCTTTGAAATCCGTTAACTCGGAGTTTGAAAATTTCCGTACCAAAAACGAGCTTCGATATCCGATTTTTGGGACTTGACTCGGATTTATAAAATTTCCGTACAAAAAATGAGAGCTTCGATATCCGATTTGGGGGAAAAATCTGATTGGAAAATGGTTTCGAGGCTAAAGTTTCTTCGATCCTTTAGCTGAAAAAGGATATTTCTGTTATCCTGCGCTAGTGCCGGATCACTTCAGTCCCCGTACCAAAATGAGAAGCAAGAAATCCGATTTTTGGGAATCTGATTTCTCAAATTTCCCTACCACCCATTCATTACAGGCAAGAAATCCGATTTTTGGGAAAAATCTGATTTCTCAATGGTTATCCTGCACTAGTACACGATCGCGCAAGGATCGATACCACCCCAACGCCAACGGCTAAAGCAGTTGTCTGAAAGCTCAAGTACGTATCAGGGCACTACCAAAGAGGGTTAGTCGGCTTTAGCCTTTTTCGCTTTCAGACAACTGCTTTAGCTGTTGGCTGGGGGGGGATGGATATTGGAGCGATCCTGCACGAGTGAATTACACCGTTAACTGCACAATAGTGGTAACAACAATCACCTAGGGTTCGGTTTCGCGTTTCTAAAACTTCCAACCGAGTTTGGCTTCATAAGGAACCAGCATCGTTAGTAAGCCTAACCCACTGGAATTATTGTCTTCCTCTAACTTATTGGCCAACTTTTCCTGCCATAATTCTTGTGGATCGGTACTCGTCAACACTTGGAGGTAAGCTTGAAACGCATCTACTGCTTGAAGATGAATGCTATTAGTGACGAAGAATATCAAGCGTTCATTATACAAGTATAATTGAATACCAATCGCACAAAGTGAAGTTTTGTCATAAAACTTTACGGCATTTTCCAACAACTCGTTGGCAACGTATTTCACGGTTTGCTTGAATTCTTCCGGTTTGTCAAAATGTGTGGAAAACAAAGTGTTTAAGTAGTTGGCCATAAAATTAACCAATAAGCTATTATTTCGCCATTCTTCACTCAGCGGGAGGGTATAAGGCGAAAATTCTAAAATTAAGTGTTTATCACAACCGGTTGGTTTGTCTATCACATCACCAAATGTCTGAATCATAGGCTAATTTCCTTTTATTCGTTCACAATGTGCCCATCCGGCATTATTTCGACAGAGCGTGCGAAAACATCTTGAGCCTTGCTCAAAATGACATTCCGTTAGGAACGGACGTTTCTGGATAAGCACTACTTATCAACAAAGTAATGTTATCAAATACCTGTCATCATTAATGATAGCTTGCCGAATGTCATGGACGGATTGTTGCCAATGTTGATTGAAATTATATACCCCTTTAAAGCCTCGAATACGAGGCTCCCCAAAATACGTGAGAACCTCCCGGAAAAGTGCCATCCCGATGCCAAAACCTTTGAGGTTTGGCAAACCTTGCAGGTTTTGCACAGAAACTTCAAGCCCCTCAATTTTAACTGTTTTTATGCTTTGCATTTTAAGTGAAGCGAGGCGCATTCCAAAAAAAAGGATCATTTTATCTCTCTTTAGTACAACGAATTACGTGGATAAACGAATAAGGCGCAACGATCCTTGATTGTTTGTTAGACTTGATGGCTTTTTTCAAAAATGGCCACTTTGACAGTTCGCTTAAAATGAGATTATCAATAAGAAATACACAGGGTAAGCATGCCTTTAATTCGTTTATCGGCCCGTAATTTGTTGTACTTAACCGTGAAAATGGAAATGCGCTCGTGAAGCGTTGAGGGTGGACGAAAATTAAAACACACTGCAAAGTGAAAGAGTTTCCTCAAAAATAGGGGCTTCCGTTCCTTCAAAAACATTCAGGCTCAACTATGAAAACATAATAAAATCAGTTATATACTTTAGCGTTTCCGTTATAATAGCAGCATACACACCATATTGAAACGCTTCAAACAAATCATTTCTTTTTCTAATCAATCTTTTTTTTATTGGTGTGGTTGTAACATAAACTATATTTGTATTTACCATTAACTCAACTTTTTCCAAAAATTCAAATTTCCACCATCCAAACGGCTTCCATTTTACATCGTCCCAAATAGGGATAAACAGGCTGACACAGAAAATTATCAAAATCAAGTTCTTCATATTATTTTTTCGGTCCAAAACCTAACGAAAATGTCTATAGTTTTTCAGATATAGTTTTTCAGAAAAATAAACGAAACGGATGCTATCCCTTTTTTGGGGATAGTATCCGTTTAACTTTAAATAATTTAAGAATGAAACCGTAAAGCGTTTTGGAAACGCTTTACGGTTTTGCCCTAAATATTTTTCTGAACGTCTATAGTACAAACGTAAAAAAAACCGATTTTTTCAAAAAATCGGATTTCTCATCTCCTTCAATATCTTGTTAACCACTACAAAAAATGTCAATTCTTATCGGTTGGAAATTCCACAATAAAGGTTGCACCCTGCCCTAATCCACTTTCACACCACACGTTGCCATTCATGATTTTGACTAATTTTTTGACAATGAATAATCCTAAGCCAGTGGAATGTTCATCGCCGGTGGGCTTTGGCGTTAATCGGCTGAATTTACCAAATAATTTTTGTTGTTCAGCTTCACTCAGTCCCGGCCCCTCATCTTGAATTTCACAGTGTATAAGGTTTTTACATTGACTGAGGCGTACAAAAATATCTTTGCCATGCGGTGAATATTTGACCGCATTTGAGAGAAGGTTATCCATCACTTGGTGGACAAGGTTGTTATCAACCAAAGCCGTCAAAACGTCCGAGGTTTCAAATGTCTCCGAGGCATGTAACGTAATGTTCTTCCTCTTTGCCTGATAAGCGTACTGAGCCACCAACGATTGCAAAGTAGGCAAGATATCAACGACTTGTAGTGATATCTTGGTTTTTCCTGATTCAATGGCGTTGACATCCAAAATGTTTTTTATTAAATCAAACATTTTTCTTGAAGTGCTTGAAATCATCCCCACCATTTCAATAGCCTCTTCCTTAGGCATCTCATCATAATCACTTTCAATCACGCAAGCGACCCCCTGAATAGCTGACAGAGGATTTTTGAGATCATGGGCTGCAATACTTAAAAACTCATTCTTTTCCTGATTGAGTTTGATTAATTGGTCATTTTTTTCACTCAACGTTTGGTTGAGTTGGGTGAGCTGTTGATTTTTCTCATGCAGTTGACGAGTACGTTGAACAATTTTGCTTTCCAAAGTCGCATAAAATTGCTCCAGTTTTCTGGCCTGAAAATAACTATTTAAGGCCTCCTTGATGGTCAAATTAAAATCGTTTAAATCTAATGGCTTGGCAATGTAGCGATAGAGATTAGCGTGGTTGATAACATATCCCATCGCCTCTATAGTGGCTTGCCCAGTCAGCATAATTTTCCGAGTTTTGGGGGAAAGAGCATGGACGCGCCTTAAAAATTCATCCCCCTTCATATTGGGCATAATGTAGTCGGATATAACGATAGGCACATCATACCCATCTTGCCACAATTCATCCATTGCCACTAAGGCATCTTGAGCACATTCAAGCGTTTCTATGAGATATTCATTGTCTACCGCTCGCCTGAGTGCTTTTTTTAGACCATTGAGCATGGTTTGCTCATCGTCAACACATAAAATGGCTAGTTTATCCATGAGTTGCTAAACCTGATTGAATGGTTTCAATTAACGCTTGGGTATTTAAGGGTTTATACAAACAACAATACAGGTTGGCTTGTTCTTGAGCGCGTTTAATGGCTTCCTCATCGGCTTGCCCGGTTAACATAATTTTGATGATGTGGGGAAATTTCTGATGAATCTGAATAAGCAATTCATCGCCCTTCATTCTGGGCATGAGCCAATCGGAAACAATCACAAGAATGGCGACACCGTCTTCATCAAGTTCTTCAATGATTTCCAGTGCTTCATCGGCACTTTCAGCCATTTCGTAGTTGTAACTCTCATCAAAGGCTTTTTTGAGCTGTTTTTTTAAACTATTCAATATCACAACTTCATCATCAACACATAAAATGACTGCTTTGTTTGAACTCATGATCTGTTTTCCTTGGGAGAATCCTCCATAATTTCAACCAGTGCGGTTAGACGATGCAAATGGCATCGCACCGGTTGAAAAATGACATTAAGCTGAACCAGTGCCAAAGCGTCAAAAAATACGATTGACTTCAAGAAATAGCATTTTTCACACCCATCGTCATTGTCACGGCTTAAGTGTGCAAGCGTTTATTCACTGCCATTAAGTGCTTGCGCGGGGGATTGCCCCTACGAATCGTTATCTCGTGTAGGGGCAATCCTTTCGAAGCAAAAGTTTTTGCGCGCAAAAACTTTTGCTTCGAATATGGTTGCCCTCATGAAAAAGCTTAACTTAATGGCAT
>QNER01000234.1 GCA_003646175.1 Candidatus Parabeggiatoa sp. nov. 1 | reverse complement strand
CCTGGGAGCTCAGCCCTGAAAGGGCGCTTTATTAAAGCCCAGGGCAGCGCCCTGGGAGCTCAGCCCTGAAAGGGCGCTTTATTAAAGCCCAGGGCAGCGCCCTGGGAGCTCAGCCCTGAAATGGCGCTTTATTAAAGCCCAGGGCAGCGCCCTGGGAGCTCAGCCCTGAAAGGGCGCTTTATTAAAGCCCAGGGCAGCGCCCTTTTCACCAATTTTAATGCGCCCTTTCAGGGCTTTTAATAAGCACCAAAGGGGCTTCGCACCTGGGGCGTTGCCCCAGGCTATAATAATAAGCACCTTCGGTGCTGAATAGTTAAGTTTGCCAAACCTCAAAAGTTTTTTTTCACGGATAGCATCCCATCGAGCGGGATACTATCCGTTATGACTTGTGAAATTATTTTTCTGAAAAACGATAAACGATAAACGATAAACAAAAAATGTTGTTTTCAATTCCCGAAACACCTAAAGGGGGATTAGGTGATTGTATATTCTTTTGAGGGAATCACTGGAAGCGTTGTTCAGTCAAACTTTTTATAGGAGTTAATAAAATGGGCCTGTTTAGCAAATTATTCACGGCATTTCGAGGCACTGCCACCGAAGCCAGTGATGCCATTGTTGATACACAAGCGATACGAATTTTGGAGCAAGAAGTGCGTGATGCAAAAAAACATCTTGATGAGGCAAAGGAAAATCTTGCCAAAGTGATAGCCGAACAAATGGGCGTAGAGCGTGAAATAAAACGCCTACAAAAATTCATTGAGGAATATGAAGATCATGCGGTACAGGCGTTAGATAAAGGCGAGGACAAACTGGCAGAAGAAATTGCCGAGAAAATCGCTGACTGGGAAAACGAGCTGAACGCTCAACAAAGTGTGCTTGAGAACAATAACACCAGTATCAGCACCTTAAAGCAACATATCAAGGACGCGGAACGCAATATCAAGTCCATGGAACGCGAAATCAACGTGGTGAAAACAACGGAAAGTGTGCAAAAAGCCAACGACGCAACTGCCACCAAATTTTCGGGCTCCAATTCAGCACTACGCACTGCCTCTGACTCGCTGGAACGCATTAAGAAGAAACAACAGCAGAAAGCGGATCAAACGAAGGCTGCCAGGGAATTGCAGGGACAAGAATCGGACAGCGATTTACAGGAAAAGCTACGTGAGAAGGGTATTGTGCAGGACAACGTGTCTAGCCAGTCGGTGCTGGATCGCATCAAAGCCAAACGGCAGAGTAACAGCGACATTCGCTTTTGAGGTGTTTCGTTTATACTGAGCGTACTTAACTTAACAATGTCAGATTATCATTCGTTTCAGGCGAACTTTGTACGAAAAAACTTTGTTTATTCTATTCTCAGGAGTACAAGGCGAACCTTGTACGAAACCGAGCGTGAGTTATCAGGAGTACTTCGCTCCCTTTGTACGAAACCGAGCGTGAGTTATCATTCGTTTCAGGCGAACCTTGTACGAAAAAACGTTGTTCTGATTGAAATTTGTGAAAATCCATTCAACAATTTTTTTTGTGCACAAATAACTTCGCAAGCTTATATGTGTTTGTTCATTATGAAGGATTAGAAAAAGGTTAGAAATCCGATTTTTTCAAAAAATCGGATTTCTTTGATTATTTTTACAACCACTTTTTGAATAGAATAAATTTTTGAAACAACTTTCAAAAATTTGCACCCATGCCTGAAATAACGGAATTGAATTTTTTAAAAAGACATGCTGCCTCCACTCCAATTAATAGCCTACGGCACACTGGCAATTTTCGCACTCTATCTGGCTTACGTTGTGTCTAACACCGTTGTTTTGTTGTTTTGGTATTTAATCCAAGCCCTCTTTTATGGGACTTTGCTGGCTGTCATCGTGTGGTTTTTGTATAAAAACGGTTTCTTTGATTTTTTGAAAAATTTGAAAAAGTGAGTAATTATTTAGGGCAAAACCGTAAAGCGTTTCCAAAACGCTTTACGGTTTCTAACTGTTTGGACTGTTCCAAGATAAATCTTGGACTCCTGTACCTATCAACTAGTTATAACACTGTTGATCATCCGTATAATAAGTTTTTTTAGAAGCTATCTTTTTACAATGGATAAGCTGTCCAGTTGGCGAGACTTTTTTCTGAGGATGATGAACTTTGAGGAATTCCCTATATTCCCCTTTGATCAAATCAGGCTTAACTTCTTCAAGTTGTTCAGTAGCCTCCTTTAGCACCACTTTGATAGCGTTAAACAGCGTGTTCACCGCATCGTCGGGGATTTTGCCACACAACGATTCTGGAGAAATTCGACTTTCCCATAAAATTTCATCAGCATACGCATTACCAATGCCACGCACTATCCGTTGATCGATTAGAAAGGCTTTGATGTTCTTAGCCTTTTTATTTTTCAATTGTTGACTTAAGTAACTGATGTTACGCACATTGCTTCGACGATGTTACTGTTTGTGCAATAAAGCAAGCGGAAAGTTCCATACCATGATGATGTTTGGCTCCCGGGCAGCCGCAAAGAGATTTTCTCTACAATATAAAAGCTCAATGTAGGGACAATCCTTTATAGTTGCCTCTGGGCCGACTCATTTTGAAGCATTGTGCGTAACATGAGTTAAGAATTAGAAACAATAAATCGTGAACAACAAATCTTTGAATCAATAACTATTTGTTTTTTAAATAAATCCATTTATCATTGATAGCCATTAAATATTTAATTAAATAACGCTTCCCCCCCTTTTTAGCCGAGGTTTCAAATCATTATTAATGCTTTAAAGCCACGAAATTAGGGGCTCCCCAAAATCCGTTATAATCAGGAATTCTGCCGAATCGGTTAAAAATTTTCCTATTGGCTCTGGGGTTACAGAGGCGGCTTGTTTGTAAAACATTAGTGTCACTCCGACTCTGTCAATCCGGGATGAAATGGATTGAAAAAGGAGCTGGTATTGTTTTGAGTTTACGGTCTTTGGTACTCACCGAGGGACGGTGGAAACAATTTTGGAACAAAATTAATCAATATGGTTTACCTCTGGCTGCTTAATTTTACATCACGTAAAGGTCACACTCAAATATACACTAAAAAGAACTTCCCGATGATTGAAATTTTTTATCACCAGTTTATGAGAAAAATGACAATCAACAGGAATTAAATAATTTATATCATTCAATGTATTAAAGTCAAAATCAAAATACCGATTTTAATTGCCAGAGGTATTAAAAAACACATATCTCTTCTTTTGCAACTAATAACATAATTCCTATCTATATCTAACCTTTATGTCTAAAGAAAGTCAACCTACACATATATCTACTGAAGAGTTGGCAACTTGTACTAAAGTACTACAAGCAATTTATGATGATCCTGATCTCTTGCCTGAAGAAGAAATGTTAAGCTTAGTTAGCTTAATGTCCAAAATATTCAAAGCATCGCGTAAAAAACTTAGGCAAAGAGAAAGATTAGATAGACAAAATCAGAAGCGTGTAATGCAAGAGGCTACTTTACGTTGTCAAGCTGAACCATTAGATGAAATGAATCTGGCCAGCTATAAGCCAGTCATTGCTGAAACAACTCAAACAACTAAACGATCACTCAAAGTACTGAAATGTTATATTTGCCAAGCCCAATATCAAGATTTGCACTTTTTTTATCATCGTCTGTGCCCAACTTGTGCAACATATAACTACACTAAACGGGAACAACGTATTGACTTGAGTGGGCGAACTGCATTAGTGACGGGCGGAAGAGTTAAATTAGGCTATGGCATTGCGTTAAAACTGCTACGCGATGGAGCACGTGTGATTGTGCTGACACGATTTGCGCGCGATGCTGCTCAACGTTACGCACAAGAAAGCGATTTTGAAGATTGGGCACATAATCTAAAAATTTATGGCCTTGACTTAAAAAATATCCCATTAGTAGAAAACTTTATTTTTCACCTACTTGATACAGAAGACTATTTGGATATTATTATTAATAACGCAGCACAGACGATTAAAAGACCAGATGATTTTTATGCCCACTTGTTGCCAATGGAAAAGGCAACAGTGCCTGAAAAGCTCAAAACCTTATTAGCTGATAATTTAACAGCGAATGATATATTACATCCTATCGCCTTACCAATCAATACACATTTTCCTACCGGAAAATATGATCTCTATGGAGAACAAATTGATTTACGGACACACAACAGTTGGACAAGTAAACTAGAAGAGATAGGCACTATTGAGCTTTTAGAAGTACAGCTAATAAATGCCGTTGCACCTTTTCTGTTGAATAGTCGTCTAAAACCCCTATTGCTCAAATCGCCGCATTCAAATCGTTTTATTGTGAATGTGTCATCAGCTGAAGGGCAATTTAGTCATCAAGCTAAATCAGCAACGCATCCTCATACCAATATGGCAAAAGCAGCCTTAAATATGATCACACGAACTTCAGCGACAGATTATGCGAAATACAATATCTTTATGAACAGTGTTGATCCTGGTTGGTTTACACAAGAAAATCCTTATCCTATAAAAACAGAATTACGCCAACAAGGCATGGTGCCCCCATTGGATATTATTGACGGTGCTGCAAGACTATACGACCCGATTATTCAAGGTATCAAAGGCAGCCCATGCTATGGACAATTGCTTAAAGATTATCGTCCAAGAGAATGGTAAGTTCTATTGACGGATATGGATGTTAATTATGCAACTATCCAATTTATGCATTGGAACCATTAGGGTCATAATGAACATCCCTGTCCATGACGACATGTCACCTTGCCTTTAAAAAAAACTGTTTTTCAGAATTATCAAGATATAGCGTTTCCCAATAGATTCTCCAAAATATCTGGAACAATCTTTTTGGCAGCAAAACGTGTTCCATACAACCCAGGATAAATAGGAAATTGGCCAATGGTTAAGGGACCGATAGCATAGCATTTGGGAGATGCCTCTTGCAGTTCTGGTGACGGAATCACACTTAATGTGTTAGGGTCTACAAAAATGCCGCCACTGCAATAAACCTGATGGTCTGCAATCTGTTTGACCACACCACGTTTACGATCCTTGTGGGAGGAATAATTAATCTCTGTGTTTTGAGATCGAAAGGGGATTTGTGCAGATTGAATCATCCCTTTGTTCAACAGATTTTTTAATAATAAAGAAGTTGAGTGTTCAACAGAGAGCTTTTGTCCAGTACAGTCAATAAAATAAGGTGCTGTCAGAGAAACCCCCTCGCCCTTAACCGAAAAGCTATCCTGTAATGTGTCCGTTGCTAGGTTCTGAGGTGAAATGTGCGTGACAGTGGGATGCTCTCCTAAGGCTGTTATCTGCAAGACACCTGCATCCATTAATGCCAAAATCCGCTGAGCCATAACTAGATTGATCGCTTCGACAAAACCAAACACCGTTGTCCAAACACGTTCAAGGCGTAACCGATCTTCCGCACTGAGCCATGGAAAAAAGGAATAAAAAGATTCCGTATTATCCCACAAAATCTCAAGCCAAGTGGTACTAATTTTGCCTTTGATGCTTTCTTGGGCTTTTTGGACTGATTGTTTTAGATCAGTGTGTGGATCACGTTGGCTAAGTTGCTGCTGGATGATTAACAAGTCATGATCAAAATTTTCACCGCCGATACCAGGGTAAGACATCTTGAGTTGTTCTGCAATGCCTGCACCGGAAAATTTTTCCCAAATTAACTGGTATATGGTATCCAAAGCTATAAAACCGCCTCCCGCTTCTTTAGCCATTGGTAATTGTTCCATAATTATGAAAGGCGAGTCTTGTGAAAGCTGAGTGTGGCCTACAACGCGGGGGAAAAAACCATGCCTTGAACATAATGTCAGCCTAAATTGTTCACATCCTGCTTTTTTATGGTAGATAAATCCTTTGTAGGGATCGGTAACAAATTTGCCGTTCTGTAATGCGAGTGAAACAGCAGCATCCAACCCAGTTTGAAATGCGCCCATCAAGATTACATGCTGGTTTGGCAAAATCTGCTCTTGGATAAGATTGACAGGCCAAGGGGAATCAAAATAGCCCTCATGTTCTGCCATAGGCGAAGAAGAGTCCCAATGTCCGGTCGCCAAGATCACATGGCTTGCCAACAGCAGCTCTCCGCTTGCAAGTTCCACCTGCCAAGACTGTGATTCTGTAAGAGGATCAAGATCAATCACCTCATCAAGAGGACGCAATTCCACCTCAGCCTGTTGTTGGAGTCTGTTTTGGGCTTTGTAAAACCTTCTTTCGAGATGACTGCCTTTTTTTAGTCTAGTGGTTCGGGTTCGTCCTAGGGTATGTTCAGGTAAGGCGTTGAAATCGCTGTAAGGGAAACCCTTTCCAAACAGAGACTGTTTATCAATAACAATTATTTTTAAATAGGTGTTTTTTAGTGGGTGGATGATATGGTATTCCTCTAACAACACCGCAAACTGATCCATCAAAGCGATCGCAGAAGGTCCGCCTCCTACAATGACAACATTTTGAATGTTTGGCATCTCAGCACTCCGAATATAGTAATCCTATTTGATTTGTGGAATTTAACCACCAAATAATGACAATGTAAGGAAAATAAAAAATCTGCCCGTTGAGAAAATTGAAAAAACGGGGTTGGTTCTTATTTCGGCCACAGACAAAAAAAAATAATGCAAACCAACAGACAAATACAGTTCAATCTGATCTCATATCAATAATCAAATTTTTTACAAATAAATAAATAAATTACCAAAATATTCAATTAACAAGAGATTCCCCGTACAACGTTACAATACTGGCTTGAACGCAAAAAATCCATAGATGCAACACCTGCGTTAATAAATTAATTAATTTTAATTTTAATTTTTTTGATAGTTCTGAAGGGCTTGCATTCATCTATAGACTAATAATAGCTACTCACTTTATATTCACTAAAGATGGTGTAGCCAGTATTCATAGTTTTATTGTTTTGGTATTTAATCCAAGCCCTCTTTTATGGGATTTTGCTGGCTGTCATCGTGTGGTTTTTGTATAAAAATGGTTTCTTTGATTTTTTGAAAAATTTGAAAATTTGAAAAAGTGAGTAATTATTTAGGGCAAAACCGTAAAGCGTTTCCAAAACGCTTTACGGTTTCTAACTGTTTGGACTGTTCCAAGATAAATCTTGGACTCCTGTATCTATCAACTAGTTATAACACTGTTGATCATCCGTATAGTAAGTTTTTTTAGAAGCTATCTTTTTACAATGGATAGGCTGTCCGGTTGGAGAAACTTTTTTCTGAGGATGATGAACTTTGAGGAATTCCCTATATTCCCCTTTGATCAAATCAGGCTTAACTTCTTCAAGTTGTTCAGTCGCCTCTTTTAGCACCACTTTGATAGCATTAAAAAGCGTGTTCACCGCATTGTCGGGAATTTTGCCACACAACGATTCTGGAGAAATACGACTTTCCCATAAAATTTCATCAGCATACGCATTACCAATGCCGCGCACTATCCGTTGATCGATTAGAAAGGCTTTGATGTTTTTAGCCTTTTTCTTTTTCAATTGTTTACTTAAGTAACGCAACGTTAGTTCCATCGCATCTGGGACATTGACGGGTTTTGGATTCAACGTCAGTATTGCAAAAAGCCGTGAATCAGAAATCACCAAATAATCTTGTTCATCAAAACGCACAGAGAGAATTTTATAATTCACCTCTGTCTCTGACCGCACAATGTCAAACTCGCCCATGAGCTTGAGATGTACTTCTAAAACCTGTTGGTTAGAAAATACAAAATGCGTAGTTTTACCCTCCCTTTTGACTTCAGAAAGGGTGGCATTTTTTAAAGCCTCCGTCAGCGCTTCAGCGGCGACATTAAGCGACTTGGTTTGATGAACAATGACATCGGTGACTTGTTTGCCACTGAGACGTTTGTTCAGGTTTTTACTAAAAATTTCTAAGTCTGGTATTTCTGGCATGGTTTTCTCCACCTTAATATAAACTACAAGGATTGGTTATAAGAAAGGATAAGTACCGAAGCACAAATTTTCAGGCATTTTGTGCCCACCAACTTCTTTACGTTGCCCACCTTCTCGGTGGGCAAGAAACCTTGGTGGGCACAAAAAATTCATAATACCTGAAAATTTATGGTTCAGTACTTAAACCTTAATGGCACGCACGATAGGAATTAAGTTCCAGGTAGTTACACTGGCTCAAGCCTAGCAAAAACATTCGTTCACCAGTTGCAAACCGGTTCTTGCACAACCAAAATTTCTATCGTGCGTGCCCTATGTGCAGGACAAAAAAGTGTTCAAGCCGTGATGCTATCGCTTTTTGTAGCGATAGTCTCACTCAAACCCTCGTGAAAAAGTCGTGATGCTATCGCTTTTTGTAGCGATAGTCTCACTAAGGAACGTGCATAAAATCACTTAATAAATGTAATTATAAGCACAAAGTATTACCTCTACTAAACATTATTAAATGCAAGGGTAATCCTTTATGGTTACCCTAGTTGTATTATGCACGTTCCTAAAAAGCACTGGTGGTTATTGCATCAATATTTCGCAAAAGTGATACTATCGCCAAAAAAGCGATAGCATCACGAAATACAATTTAAAATCAATATGTTATCATTTTTGTCCTGTACATAGGTGCGTACCATTAGGATAAACCTGGCTAGGTTCAACTCATCCCTGAAATTAACGAATTCAACCATCAAGTACAACTAACCCACGAGTACAACTCATCCTAGAAGTACAACTAATCCCAGAAATAAACGAATTCAACCCACGAGCATAATCCACCAAAACGCTAATGGTGGATTATGCCTATCGGCTAATCTACCCTACAAACTACAATGGTATAGTTTTATCCTTTTTTATAAACAATCCTTGTAGTTTCCCCACGCCGCTGTAATCGCATCTCGCAACTCATTGAGTTTAGCATGAAAAAAATGGCTTGCCTCCGCCATCATCAAAAATTGTGGTTGATGCACTTGAGCGGAAACCCATTCCGACACCGCTTGTGGCGAAACCACTTCATCTTTGTCACCCTGAATTACCAGCGTGGGTATATCGCTTAATTGCAATCCCGCCTCCTTAAACCGTTCCGCCGATGGCGCGACTAACAGCAAACGACTTGCCCCCAAATCACGATGCCCCCGTAGCGCAACATAACTGCCAAACGAAAATCCTGCCAACCATAATTCATGTAGCGCATATTCCGTTTTTAGCCAATCAACCACAGCGCGTAAATCTTCCATTTCTCCGTCGCCATGATCAAATTTTCCGGCACTTTTGCCGACACCACGAAAATTAAAACGCACTGTGCCAACACCTAACGCATTGAAAGTATTAGCAATGATATAAACGACTTTATTATTCATGGTGCCACCGTGCAAGGGGTGGGGATGACAGACGACGGCGTAGGGGATGGGTAATGTATTCGTCTGCTTGGGGCAACTCATCAGGATTTCTAAATCCCCCGCCGGGCCGCTAATTAATTTTTCTTGCCGGACACAAGGCAGCAACTCGCTCATCACTCGACTATCCTCAGACGCTCAACCACGCGCCCATTTTGTAGATGCTCAGAAATGATTTCATCAATATCGCTTTTATCCTTATAGGTGTACCACACACCTTCGGGATAAATGACTATCGCTGGGCCTTTTGAGCAACGATCCAGACAACCAGCGGTATTGGCTCGCGCCGCACCGCGCCCCACTATTCCCAATTCTTTGGT
>QNER01000233.1 GCA_003646175.1 Candidatus Parabeggiatoa sp. nov. 1 | reverse complement strand
TGTACGATTGGGCCGCGTCGTTTCAAAGGAGTACCAGGCGAACCTTGTACGATTGGGCCGCGTCGTTTCAAAGGAGTACCAGGCGAACCTTATACGATTGGGCCGCGTCGTTTCAAAGGAGTACCAGGCGAACCTTGTACGATTGGGCTGCGTCGTTTCAAAGGAGTACCAGGCGAACCTTATACGATTGGGCAGCGTCGTTTCAAAGGAGTACAAGGCGAACCTTGTACGATTGGGCAGCGTGATGATTGAAATATGAGATTTTTATTAGACGCATCCCAAAGATGGTTGGAAAACGCAGACGCTCCCCATGATGCCATTGGGTGATACAATATAAATAAAGAATTCTTTGGTGTCCAAACGAGAACGCAGGCCGTACAAACTAAAGTTTGTATTCCATTTTTCCCCTATTCGATTTAGTTAAAATGTTTTCTGAACAATTACAAACACTTACCAGCCTCTGTACCGATGTCATGCGTTGCGATCAACATCGTTTACAAAAACGTATTCGCAACCTTAAAGCAAAACTCAAAAACGGCCAAAAAATGGAGGCCAGTGTTTTTGAGCCATTAATTGCTGACATTGAAAAATCCCTGAAACAACGCCAACGTCGCGTTGCCAATTTACCATCGCCACAATTTCCCGATGATTTACCCGTCAGTCAACAGCGCGAAGATATTGCCGCAGCGGTAGCAGCCCATCAAGTTGTCATTGTCGCAGGCGAAACCGGCTCCGGCAAAACCACGCAATTGCCCAAAATCTGTTTATCATTAGGGCGCGGTGTTGCCGGGATGATTGGCTGTACACAACCGCGCCGGATTGCTGCTCGCACCATTGCCAGTCGTGTTGCCAATGAACTTGACAGTCCTGTTGGACACGCCGTCGGTTATAAAGTGCGTTTTAGTGATCGTATCAGTTCTGATACTTATATTAAATTTATGACGGACGGGATTTTATTGGCGGAAACCCAAGGTGATCATTTTTTAGAGGCTTACGATACCCTGATTCTTGATGAGGCGCATGAACGGAGTTTAAATATTGATTTTTTATTGGGCTATATAAAACAGTTATTGCCCAAACGGCCTGATTTAAAACTGATTATCACCTCCGCCACCATCGACACTCAGCGATTTTCAGCCCATTTTGATAATGCACCAATTATTGAGGTATCGGGGCGCACCTATCCGGTTGAAGTGCGTTATCGCCCTCTGTCTGCTGATGAGGAAGAACAAGATCGCAATATGATACAGGGCATTTTGGATGCGGTGGATGAAATCACTTTACATGACAGACAAGCAGATATGTTGATTTTCTTGGCGGGCGAGCGTGACATCCGCGACACGGCCGAAGCTTTACGCAAACATCGTCTCCTGAACACGGAAGTTTTACCGTTGTATGCCCGCCTGTCGGCGGCCGAACAAAATCGCATTTTTGCGCCCGGTAATCAGCGGCGCATCGTATTGGCAACCAATGTCGCGGAAACCTCGCTAACCGTACCAAGGATTAAAGTCGTGATTGATCCGGGCTTAGCGCGTATCAGTCGTTATAGTATTCGCAATAAAGTCCAGCGTTTGCCTATCGAAAACATTGCGCGTTCCAGTGCCGATCAACGTAAAGGGCGTTGTGGACGAATTGCGCCAGGGGTGTGTATTCGCTTATATTCTGGCGAGGATTACGATCTGCGCCCAGAATTTACCGATCCGGAAATTTTACGCACCTCGCTCGCCTCAGTGATTTTACAAATGTTGGCATTACGCTTAGGCGATGTCCATGATTTTCCGTTTGTTGATCCGCCTACCTCTAAGATGACTAATGATGGCTTTACTTTGCTAACCGAATTGGGGGTGGTGAATGACAACCGACAATTGACTGAGATTGGCTGGCTGCTATCAAAATGGCCGATTGATCCGCGGATTGGGCGGATGATTTTAGGGGCTAAACCGGAAAATTGTTTACATGAAGTATTGATTATTGCCAGTGCGTTGACTATACAAGATCCGCGAGAGCGCCCAATGGATGCTCAACAAGCGGCCGATGCAGCCCAAAAACGCTTTGTTGATGAACGATCCGATTTTTTAAGTTATTTAAAACTCTGGGATTTTTGGAAAGACAACGCCAAACACTTATCGCAAAATAAGCTGCGCAAACTGTGCCATGAACACTTTTTATCCTATCTCAGAATGCGCGAATGGCAGGATATCCACCAACAACTGCACATTTTGATAAAAGAGGCGGGCTTCTCAATCAATCAAGTCGAAGCCAATTATGATGAAATTCACCGCGCCTTGCTCACTGGATTATTAGGCAATATTGCCTTTAAAGGCGAGCCTGACAAAAAACCAAATGAACCAAATAACAAAAAATCCAGTTCTGCCAAAAAAGGTTTTTCGCCCGAAGAGTATTTAGGCGCACGCAATACCAAACTTTACTTGTTCCCCGGATCAAGTTTATTTAAAAAACAGCCCAAATGGATAATAGCCGCAGAATTAGTCGAAACCACCCGCCTGTATGCGCGTTGTTGTGCCAAACTCAATCCCGATTGGATAGAACAAGCCGCGGGGGATTTATGTCAACATCATTATTTTGAACCGCACTGGGAAAAACGCCGGGCACAAGTGGGGGCTTATGAAAAGGTGACGTTGTATGGTTTAACCATTGTGACAAAGCGTCAAGTCAATTATGGGCCTTTAGACCCGATATTATCTCGGGAAATATTTATTCGTAACGCATTAGTCCAACGCGAATACCACTGCACCGCCACATTTTTCCAGCATAACCGCGACTTAATTAATGAAGTTGAAGCCTTAGAGCATAAATCGCGTCGCCAAGATATTTTGGTGGACGAAGAACAAATCTATGCCTTTTATGATGCACGCATTCCAGACGGCATTTACAACGGCAAAGCCTTTGAAAAATGGCTAAAACCAGCGCTTTGCTCCAATCCCAAATTACTGTTTTTAAGCCGCGAAGACTTAATGAAACACGGCTGCGAAACCATCACGCCTCAAGCTTTTCCAGACAATCTTGATTTTGGTGGTGTGAGTTTACCACTGAGTTACCATTTTGAACCGGGGCATGAGTGTGACGGCGTAACGGTAGATATTTCCCTTGCGTTATTAAATCAACTTTCAAACCCAACCTTTGAATGGCTAGTGCCCGGTTTATTAGAAGAAAAAATCATCGCGTTATTGCGAAGTATGCCCAAAGCGTTGCGTAAATCCTTTGTGCCAGTGCCGGATGTCGCACGAGAGGCTTTGGATACGCTCAAAAACCCCGTTGTTACTTTTCGGAAAGAGGGCAGTTTTCTGGAATATCCGAAAGAATCATTGCTAGATGTTTTAACCCGCTATTGTCATCGTCGTCTTGGTAAACCGCTGCCGGCAGATGTGTGGGGAATGGAGACGCTGCCACCGCATTTGTTGATGAATTTTCGGTTAGTCGATAATGAAGGAGAGCGCTCCAAAGAGAAAAGGGAGCACTCCAAGGAGAAACGGGAGAGCGAAAAGGAGAACACTCCAAAGAGCGAGGCGCAAGAAGGTATTTTAGAGATGGGGCGTGATTTAACGACTTTACAGCAAAAATGGGGCACTCATGCCAGTACCACTTCTCAACAACAAATTGCCGAAAAAAGTGGTTTAGAACGTGACAATCTCACTGTTTGGGATTTTGGTGACTTACCCACCTCCGTGACGCTTAAACTTAACGGGATGACAGTCCAAGGTTTTCCTACCCTTGTTGATCAAGAAACGCAAGTTGCGCTGCGCGTGTTGGATAACCCCACCACCGCTCAACAACAACTCCATAGCGGTTTACGGCGTTTATTTCTCCTCAATTTACCCACACAAAAACTGCTCAAGCAACTGCCTATTAATCATAAATTATGTTTACAATATATGAAGTTAGGCACTTGTGTTCAATTAAAACAAGATATGCTGATGGCGATAGTCGATTTTTTGTTTTTAACCGCGCCTTTACCCACCAACGCAGCCGATTTTGAACAACGCTTATCCGAAGGTAAACAACAAGTCCTGTCAGTAGCCCATGACTACGCTACCCAACTTGCCAGTGTATTAGAAGAATACCACCAACTCGCTCAGCAACTCCAAAAACTCTCCAACCGCGGATCCGCGCTCCCGTCAATTAAACAACACCTGAAACATCTTGTCTATGGCGGTTTTCTCAAAGAGATTTCGTTGGAACAACTCAAACATTTGCCTCGTTACCTCAAAGCGGAGCAATTGCGCCTAGAAAGACTGGATCATGATCCTCAAAAAGATGCTAAAAAAGCCGAACAAATTGCGCCTTTATGGGAAGCCTATTGGCAACGTCGCGCCGACAGCGAAGAGCCAAGCCCCAAATTGATAGAATTTCGGTGGATGTTAGAAGAATTGCGTGTGTCTTTGTTTGCGCCTGAGTTAAAGACAGCTTATCCAGTGTCAGTGCCGCGGTTGCAGAAGGTTTGGCAGAGTTTACAATGAGTTTTGGTTTTATACTTATTTTAAAAGCTATTTACCCTGTAGGGGTAAAATGTGAATAGCCGCAGGTGCAACCTGTGGTAAAGGCATTAAAGATACGTTAACCCTGAAGGGGTTGAATGTGAAGATCAGATTTCTTTCCCCTTTCCCTAGGTTTCACCTAGGGCTATTCACATTCAACCCCTTCATAGTTGGGGCTGTTCTTTCCCTAGGTTTCACCTAGGGCTATTCACATTTTCAGGCTAAAGTTTAGCGAAGCGAAACTTTAGCCTGAAAACCCCTTCGGGGTTGGATCTGTAAATGCCAGTGTGGGCGTAGCTTAGGGTGTGGATGCAACCGATGGAGATGTTGCCTCTTCTGGTTTGGGGGCGTTAGTTTCCTTAACCGCTGAGGCTTGCACACTCTCCTTTGCGCTTGCCCCATTATCAACGTTAGCAGCAACACGAAATCCGATAACGTTGCTTCGATAATCCGAACTATCGCTGAGACGGTAAGCCGCACGGCAACTGAATGGTTCGTTGAACCACGAACCACCACGGCGCACTTTTTCGTCCTCCTCCCCCCAAACACTCTCATCAGAGGGAGCCCCCTCATAATTGTCATGCCAGGAATCAGCAACCCACTCCCATGTATTGCCGACTGTATCATAAACACCAAACGGGTTATCCATAAAAGAACCCACCGGTGCGGTTCGTTTACCACTCCATTCACTACCACTTAAGTTAAAATTTCCCTTGTTAACACCGGGTTCATTACCCCAATAATACCGAGTATCGGTTCCGGCTCGTGCCATATATTCCCACTGTGCTTCACTGGGTAGACAATACTTTTTGCCAGTTTGGGTACTTAACCATTCCGTATAAGCTTTAGCCTCCTGCCAAGAAACATTAATGACGGGAAGTTGCCCCCGTCCCCAACCTTCATCATCCGGTTTTTCTCTACCCATGGCTTGTGCAAAACAGTCATATTCCTCAAAGGTCACAGCATAGCGTCCGATGGCAAAACGCTGGATAGATACATCATGCACAGGCTGTTCATCGTCGGTGCCCGCGTTGTCAATATCTCCCATCTGAAACTGTCCAGCAGGAATCCAGATCATTTCTGGCCCCAAACCACCCTCTGTTAAAGTGTCACGGAATACATACCCCGTTTTAACTTGAGCGACTTCTTGGCGAATGGTTTCGAGTTTGGCTTTATTGAGTTTGGCTTTTAGCCTGGTAACCGCTTTTTTAGCCTCTTGGGTTTCAGCATTAAGACTGTGGTGGTGTGCTTTAGCAGCCTCTAAATCTTGTTTGATATTATTAAGTTCCTGTTGTTCTTGGTCACTTTTGAAGTGAGTTTCTTTGAGTTGAGTTTCAAGAAGTTCAACCTTCTTTTGAGCTTCTTTAAGTTGGGCTTGAAGCTCTTCATAACGGCTGTCTGCTTGAAATTTTTCTAGTGCCGTTTGTACATTGCGGAGTTGAGCTTCAAGAAACAGGTTCTTATGTTTCAGTGTTTCGATACCGGCGTTGGTTGCCTTTTCTTGTGCTTCTTTCGCAAGTTCACGCTGTCTGTGGGCCTCCTGTTCAGCTTCTTCAGCCTTGTCGGCGGCTTCTTTGGCCTTGACGATAGCCTCCTGTACCTTGGTGACAGCATCAGCCCATTTCGGTTTGAGTGCTTTTTTAGCCTTTTCGGCCTTGGCAATTTTATTTTTGAGTTTGGTTATCCGATCCTTTGCATCTTTGTTGTCTGCGAGTTGAACATTAACAAGGCGGATATCCTCTTCAGCTTGTTTGATTTTGGCTCGTGTCTCTTTCACATCAGCTTGAGCTTGTTCCGTCTCCTTTTGAGCTTGTTCCGCCTTTTCTTGGGCCTGTTTTGCCTTCTCTTGGGCCTGTTCTGCCTCCTCTCGAGCCTGTTCAGCAGCCTCTTGAGCCTGTCTCGCCGCATCTTGTGCTTTCTCAGCCTTTCTTTGTGCTTCATCCTTTTCGAGCATTTGTTTATAGGCCAAAACCACACACGCATTCACATAGTCCGCTTCTAACTGATTTAAAAAACCCGCTTGTTGTGCCAGTCCCTTGACCCTTTCTAAACGAACACCTTTATGTACCAGATAATCTTCGTTTTTTTCTTTATCTTCCCAAGCCAAAGCTGCTTGCCGAATCGTTTCCCGCAGTTGTAGGTGGGTGCGTTCTTCCTCTAACCAATTGAGCAAACGTGGCCAGTAGCGGATTAAAGCTTCATGGACGATTTCCACTTCTTCTCGGCGGGTGACCGGGTTCCGACTAGTGACAACCAACCGAGCATCCGCTAAATGTTTAACCAAAGCTTTAATTGCTGACAATTCCCCATCCGCTGGCACCAATTCTTCTATGCTAACGCGACGGCGCGTATCCCGGCTGCCTTCCCCTTGAACCCCACTTTCATCCAAGCGGGTTAATCGGATAAAGATATTTTTGAATTGGGGATACTCCGATGGCGGTAATTGGTTGTAAACGTCATCCGCCGTTTTCGCAATGGCTAGTTTGATGCCACCAATGCCATCACGATACTCTGCTGTTTTGAGCCAACGCCCATGTCGCCGTTTCCACAATTCCTGTAAACCATGTTGTAACAGTGGCATGGCCCCCGGTTCTTCCTTGACATCATCTAAAATAGCGTTGCTCAAATCCGCCTCAAAACGGAGACCGACTTTGGCAGCCTGCCGTTCCATCGCTGCCCGTAATTCTGCCGTATTCATTGGCCCAATCAAGGTTTGTCGCGCTTCCATCAGGATTTTGAGGGATTCGTAAGGGGCACATTCGCCCCAGAAATCTGCCCGCATGGTAATTACTACGCGCTGCTGTTGACTGAGGGCTAATAATCGTTCAATGAATTGTTGCCGTTGTTCATCCTCTGTGCAGAGGGTAAACAGTTCTTCAAATTGATCGACCACAAATACCGCCGGTTGATTTTGCACCTTTTTTTGAGCTGTCGTCAGTTGGTCTAACGGATCATGTCTGGGCGTTAAGTAGGCCATTTTGAGTTCAGGTTGCTCCGCCTGTAGCTGTGGTACTAAACCGGCGAGAATCAAGGAAGATTTACCACTGCCAGAGGGGCCTAACACCGCTAAGAACCGATGTATCGTCAATTTTTGTTGCAGGGCTGCGGTAAGCTTTTCGCGCCCAAAGAAAAATTCCTGGTCTTCTCCATGGAACGGATACAAGCCGCAAAACGGACAGCGATCTTCATAGTTTGGTGGCGTTTTCCCCAAAGCGAGCGCATTAAAGCTCATATCACTGATTTCTTGACAAAGATTATTGATCTCTAATAAGGCACTTTCTCGCTCATGACGGGCTGTGTAACTCAAAGCGGTGATATCGACTGCTAGGGTATTTTGTAATCTATTGATTTGTTCAGCAAATGTGTCGTGCAAAACCGGGGCCCGTTTTTTCACCAAAGTCTGGAGTTGTTCAAGGCCATATTTGATTTCTGCGTTAGTCAACGGACGATCCAGCGAATCACTAAACAAAGGCTGTCCGGCTAGGCGACTAAACAAAGCGGGCACGGCAATATCGTAGCGACCCATTAAACCCGCCATCGCTTCAGTCAAGGCCAAATCAACATAGCCAGTGTCACGCAATTGTTGGTAAAAACGTTGGCCGAGCACCAAGGCCGTCTTCACCGAGATCTTTTCAGTCATCGCGATAACCGCCGGCATCCCTAAATCCCGTACCAAGCGCTGAGCTAAACCACCTAGCCCCCCCTCGGCTTCGGCACTGGCACTTTCGCAGGTGGCGAGAAACGAAAAATGGGGCAGGCCACGCGGGCCCTGTAACCGGCGCAATTGCCGGATCAGCTTGTCACCTGTGACCACTTCAGCTTGATTATTGGCATTGGCCCAGTACAGGGCGGTTTCTCCCTCAGCAATGACTTTGCCGTGACAAATAAAATGTAACAGGGTGTATTGTTTACTATGATCAGTCAACTGGCGACAAAGTTCATCCAAGGTGGGTGGCCCAATCGCATCCTTTGTGAGCGCTAACACCTCACAAGGAATTTCACCAAGGCTATCCCGCACCCCGGTCACGGCTGCCTCCACATCAAAGCTCTCTAAGCGATATTTACCCAAATTCTCCGGACTGGCTGCCAATATCAAGGCCCGTAAATCACGCTTACCAATCGGGGGAAAACGTCTATCGACACTGGCCGGAATGTACAAAGAAAAAGGCAAGCTTTGGTCAAGCCTCAACAAATCCCACTGGCCTTCTTTGGGGGCACACAGCCGTTCCCACTGTAAGGTTCTCAGTTCGATATCTTCGGCTTCGATAAACAATAACACACGCATACCTTCAGGACTCTGTCCACAGGCACTGGCAAAGGCATCACGCACTCCGCCTTGAAAGACTTTTTGGCCTAAGAAGGTACCATATTCTTCTGGTTGTCCGAGTCGGCTACGCAGTTCTTCAAAGTCCGTCTGAGTTAACTGGAGATAGCCTTCGTTACGGATGGGCAACATCACCTCTGGACAGCTTCGTTCCACCACAATTGGCCAATTTTCTTTGGATTGACGCTGGATGGTGATTTCAAAGGTGTTCAGTTTTTTTACTACAATCGGCAGGTTTTCTTTTGAATGACGCGGTTTGGTCAAATACTCCTTTCGTTCTGCCACCACCGGTGGTTTTTCGGTTGAGTCACGCCGCTCAGTCAAAGCCTCCGGTGGTTCGGCCACCACTGGTTCAGTTTCAGTTGAGTCACGCGGTTCAGTCAACGCCGGTTCTGCCACCACGGGTTCAGTTGAGTCACGCGGCGAAGTCAACGCCGGTTCTGCCACCACGGGTTCAGTTGAGTCACGCGATTCAGTCAACACCGGTTCAGCCACCACGGGTTCAGTTGAGTCATGCGGCTCAGTCAAAGCCGGTTCGGCCACCACGGGTTCAGTTGAGTCATGCGGCTCAGTCAAAGCCGGTTCGGCCACCACGGGTTCATTTGAGTCACGCGGTTCAGTCAACACCGGTTCGGCCACCACGGGTTCAGTTGAGTCACGCGGTTCAGTCAACGCCGGTTCTGCCACCACTGGTTCAGTTGAATCACGCGGTTCAGTCAACACCGGTTCGGCCATCACTGGTTCAGTTGAGTCACGCGGTTCAGTCAACACCGGTTCGGCCACCACGGGTTCAGTTGAGTCACGCGGTTCAGTCAACACCGGTTCGGCCACCACGGGTTCATTTGAGTCACGCG
>QNER01000232.1 GCA_003646175.1 Candidatus Parabeggiatoa sp. nov. 1 | reverse complement strand
CTTCGTCAAAACCGCTGTGAAATTGTACGGCGGTGGGGTAAGACGTATAACGCGGCCCCGCTTTGTCGTAGCGGCGGATTAAATCAATATCAAAAGTAGTGGTTTGTTGCATAGTGGCCCCAATGGTTTGCGGTGGTCGTTTTTTTGGCTACTTTACCATATACTCTTCCAAAAAAGTTTTGTCCCCAGTAAAAACCTTCAAGGTTTGGCAAACCTTGAAGGTTTTGGCGCAAAACTTTTCTGGGCAACTATATTTTAAAGTATTTTAAAGTTCCCCTTGATTACGCATCACGACTTTGACTGTATCGGGCAGTCGGTGCAAGACACTGTTTAGTTGTGCTTGTCCCCTATCAATATGGACTTTCGCGGTAAACAGAAAATAGCGACTTGATGTTGCAAGATTCTTGCCATCGACTTTTAATCCTGCTAAAGCGTTATGGGTTAGAAAATCTTGTACAGACTCAAAAGGTTTTTTCTCCCTATCAGCTATCAAAGTCGTCGCTTCTTTTTCAGTCAATCCTTCAACTAACGCCATTAAAACCGGTAACGGTGCTGTATTGACGTTAATTGGGGTACGACTGGCTAAGGTACTTATATAGGCAATAATTTTTGATAACTGTCGTTGTCGAAACCGGCTAATAAACGAATTTCAGAAGGGCTGCAAAATGGCATGTTTGAAGTACGGTAGGCAGGGGTTTTAGCGAGGTAAGTATTGTCTTCCGCGCCGTTAGGTATTTGTGTGTCCATGTCGTTGTCTATCCAATCCACCACCGCTTGAGCCAGTGTGGGCTCCAATTCTAAAACACGGAGTAAACGTTCAAACAAAACCATGTCTTCGGGACTGGCTTGGTGGGCTTGCACCAAATTATTTAAGTTAAAGCGGCCTTGTAAATCTTCGAGTTGTGCTTGGATAGTGCCACCGGGGATGGGTAAAGGCGGTAACTGTGTGGCCCAAATGTCGTTGAGGCTATCAATCTGGTTGTTTTTGCCATCGCGTAATAAAATCCGCTTGGCCCAACTTTCAACGCCTAATGCATACATATAGGCTTGTTCACCATTAATGACATTAGCGGTGCGACGAATATCTAATTGTTGTCGCGCTGTCATCGCTACCGCGGCGATGGTGGCTAATGCGACGACTAATAATGCGGTAATTAAGGCAACGCCTTGTTGGGTGAATCCCTTTTTAGCAAAGAGTTGCTGAGAAATCCGATTGCTTGAAGAAATCGGATTTTTGTGGTATTTGACCTTTTTTTTGACCATTACCGCATTTTAAGAGTTGTTGAGAAATCCGATTGCTTGAAGAAATCGGATTTCTGTGATATTCATTCAAAATGAATAAAACAATTCGGTAAACCATAGCGTTTTTGCGTTCATGCCCCCGGCACTCTAAATAAACGGGTAATGCGCCCCCATCTAGCCACAGTCAACGTCACTTCAATCGCTTTGAGTGCCGTCAGTAGACGATTAGCATGTTCATCAGGGGCAGTGTTTAACAAGTCAGGCGGCCATTCTTCATGCCATCGTAGGCTTTCATCTAAATAACGATATTTTATATCATCAATATCATTTATTAATTTCATCTGGATGGGACGAGCATCTTGAGCACGATCAAGCACACGCCAATAGGAACGCCACCAAATTTTATCTTCGATATGGTAGGCTACTCGTTGCAATGAACTACGTGGTTGCTGGGCGGGGTTGCGCCAGCCGGCGCGAGTGAATTCCATTTGTGAAAATGTACCTTGTAAAGCCGGTTGTTTATCGCCATACTGATCACGAATTGGCCGCCCAATGTGTTGTTCAATATCGCGCCCTAACCAAGTGAATGCCATTTGTAAACGTGCCAATTGTGCCGCATGTTGTTCAGTTTGTAAACGCGCTGTGAGAATGATGTTCAAACCACTGTAAGCCATTACGCCAATCACGGCAAAAATGGCCAGTGCCACTAATAATTCAAGCAGAGTGAAACCTTGTAAGGTTTTGGGGCATATGGGCAAGCGTTGTTGTCTAAAATATGTCATAATATTCTATTCATATCTTATGTAATTCGAGGAAACCGCGTGGCAACAGTTCAATTAACACAAGCCGAATTTGAGAACACTATCGATAACAATGACATAGTGCTGGTTGATTTTTGGGCACCTTGGTGTGGGCCTTGCCGTTCTTTCGGGCCCATTTTTGAAAGTACCTCCGAAAAACACCCTGATGTGGTGTTTGCTAAGGTAAACACTGAAGAAGAACGGGATTTAGCCGGTCAGTTTCAAATTCGTTCCATTCCTACCCTGATGATTTTTAAACAACAAATCATGATTTTCTCACAAGCGGGGAGTTTGCCTGCGGCCGGACTCGAAGAAGTCATTGGCAAAGCAAGGGAATTAGACATGGACCATGTGCGTGAGGAAATGGCTAAGCAGGAGCAGGCAGCTGCCTAATAAGGATCGGCAAAAAAATAACTTCCCCCAAACGACTGTTTTTTCTCTGACTTTGGGGGAAATTAAATTTCCCTCGATCCTAACCCATGTAGAAAGGCAACTCCAACGAAATATTGTGGAAAACGTAAATATCAGGAAGTTGAAACGGGTATTTTATTATTTGGGAGTTGCCAAAGTAGGGTGGATATTGCTGTGCGTCATTAAACAAATTCTGGCCCAGATATTTCTCGGTTTTAGAAACCGAGAGAAGTCTCAACGGTGTTGGTCATAACTTCGGCCACAAGCAGGGCGGGGTTTGCAACTCCGCCCGCAACGTATATTAAAAAACAGTCAGTTATAATTTATGGTCTAAAGTCACGAATCGTAACTACTCAGCCTTGAAAGGGCGCTTTATTAAAGCCCAGGGCTGCGCCCTTTTCACCTTTTGTACCTGGGGCGTTGCCCCAGGCTATAATAATGCGCCCTTTCAGGGCTTTAAATACATTTTCAAAGCACAGGCTATAATAATGCGGCTTTAAATACCTAGTGCAGTTTCGCGCAAGGAACGATACCACCCCAACGCCAACGGCGTTGGGCCGTTGTCTAAAAGCTCAAGTACGTGTCAGGGCACTACAGGAGGGTTAGTTAGTAGGCTTTAGCCTCCTACCGCTTTTAGCCATGAGGTTTAGCTCATGGCGGGGGTGGTACGGTTCCTTGCGCGATCGTGTACTAGGGCGTTGCCCCAGGCTATAATAATTCGCACCTTCGGTGCTGAGTAGTTACCACGAATCAAATAAAAATAATCAAAAAGTGAGTCTCAACTTTGACGAGGCCCTGCAACGTTTCAGGGTAATAGTGAACAAATCAAAACGTTCCAGAACCGGTTGTAAACCGGTTATAGCAAAGCTGCCGTGGCCAAAATAATGACCAACCCATGATTATCTGGTTCCTTTCTGGAGCGATCCCCTTTCCCCTTGGAGCGATCCCCTTTCCCCTTTTACCTTAAAACGGCTGCGTGTTTATCGGCGTGGTAAGAAGAACGCACTAAAGGCCCACTAGCAATACTTTTAAAACCCATGTCACGCCCCAGTGTTGCCAATTTATCAAACTCCTTTGGGGACACATAACGTTGCACGGGCAAATGGTGGCGACTCGGTTGTAAGTATTGCCCCAACGTGAGCATGTCGCAATCATAAGCGCGTAAATCGCTCATCACTTGCAACACTTCGTCAATTTCTTCCCCTAAACCTAACATCAATCCTGATTTAGTTGGCACTTGTGGATGCTCTGCTTTAAAACGTTTTAGTAATTGCAGTGACCATTCATAATCGGCCCCGGGGCGAACTGGTTTGTATAAACGTGGTACGGTTTCCAGATTATGGTTAAATACGTCGGGCGGTGCTTGATGTAATATTTTTAGCGCAATTTCCATGCGCCCCCGAAAATCGGGTACTAGGATTTCAATCCCAGTCCGGGGGGATATTTCACGCACTGCTTGAATACAAGCCACAAAATGCCCGGCACCCCCATCGCGTAAATCATCGCGATCTACTGAGGTAATAACCGCATATTTTAATTGCATAGTGGCAATCGTTTTGGCGAGGTTAAGTGGCTCGTCGGTGTCTAAAGGTGCGGGATAACCATGCGCGACATCGCAAAAGGGACAACGTCGTGTGCAAATATCTCCCATAATAATAAAGGTTGCTGTGCCACCGGAAAAACATTCGTTTAAATTGGGACATGAAGCTTCTTCACACACCGTATGTAAATGATGTTTTCGCAATTTGGCTTTTAGGCTGCTGACTGCGTTACTGCTAGGAATTTTAATGCGTATCCAGTCGGGCTTACGGAGGGGTTTATCGGTGGGGACAATTTTGATGGGAATACGAGCGGTTTTGTCGGCCCCGCGTTGGGGTTCACTGATTTTGACGAGGTTTGGGGAGGGGATCATGTTTTTTATACTCATCCAGAAAAGTGGGAGCAATGCTGTCAACTTTTGTGTAGATTGGGTAATAGGTAATGGGGAATGGGTTCTCGACTTTTGCCTAGAATGGGTAATGGACAATAAATAGAATCAATGATTTATAAAAATGGTTCTATTTCATCTTTTGTCAAGTGCGTAACAATAAATAAACCTCAAACCTATTACCGAAACGAAAAAAAACTTTTCTGAAAAACTATACTTATCCAGAAAAGTTTTGTCCGCAGGTTTAACCTTAGAATTCAGTCCAACATCGAAGGTTTGGCGCAGGGCAAAACCGTAAAGCGTTGCAAAAACCTTGAAGGTTTCTAACTGTAGTTTGCCCAGAAAAATTCTGGGCCAAATCGCAAAGCGGGGGTAAGGTTTTTACTGAGGACAAAACTTTTCTGGATTACCGTAAGGAGAAAACTATCGGTGACGCAAAAAACCAAGTTTTTTCCAAAAACGCCGCAAGGGTAAAAATGGTGCTACAAAGAGTCAAAGAAATCCGATTTTTTCAAAAAATCGGATTTATCACGAATCACCCGCCGAGAGCAAAGAAACTTGGTGTTCAGTTTTCGGGCAATTGTTGCGGGATGGGTATGAGACTGCCCAAGTCCAGCCCAAGCATGGGAGCAAGCATCATTATACCCATCCCTAATGCGCCAAATATTATCCCTATGATAATAAAAGCGGGGATAGCAGCCAGTGTCCACTTAACCATGAAAAAAACCATAGATAAAAATGGCATTTTTATATCAGTAATAACAATATTTTGAATTTCATTTTCCATTTTTGATAAACCTTTGATTTGCTGAGTCCGGTTTTTTTGGTAGGGTGGGCAAGGTCCTTTTCTTGCCCACCTTGATAGGTGTATGGTGGGCAACAAAAACACGTTGGGTGGTTACATTAGCATTACCTACATCAAATGGAGTTCACACTCGTTTGTATTCCTATTTTCTGAAACGATAGGTGAATTAGACAAGCCCACCGAGTATCCCAATCGCTTGTTGGAGGAGGTATCCTATCGCCCACAGAACAATCAGTGCAGGGATAGAGGCGAATGTCCACTTAATAACCAATATAATCATTGACCAAAACGGTATTTTTATATTGATGACATGGAACCTACTGTTGTCAAGGATAAGCGTCTTTGAGTTTTCCATCTCAATCAATGAAAACGTATCAGACTCATCTACTTCGCTTTTTTTTTTATCGTCTTCAACGCTTTGATTTGGCTCTATTTCAGTTTCGACAAAACTAGGCTCAGTTTCAAAGGGGGGATCGATATCGCATAACACGCCTATTTTTTCTAAGCCTGTTTTATACTGCATAGCAACATCACGACTTAAATTTTTTCTAATAACAGTAGGTTTTTTTAATAATTTTGGTATTTGTTTAAGATCGGGTATATCAAAAATAATAGATAGTTTGTCTTGGGCGACTTCTACATCATGTCCTTCTGCGATCTTGCCAAGAAGAATGAGTTTATAAATTTTGTCTGTCATTGGAAAGGAAACCGTTTTTGTAAAGTGTTCAGGTGTTGAGTAGTACAACGAATTGATAAATCAACGAATTAGAAATCAATCAGGTTTTTTTATTAGAGCAAAACCTTCAAGGTTTCCAAAACCTTGAAGGTTTCTAACTGCGATTTATTGAAGAAATCGGATTTCTCTTTTGAGGCTATTGCAAAAAACATAGCTGAAAATAACTGGCACACAGTTCAATCATAATATTATTTCTTCAATAAATAATATTTGTAAGAGCCTAAATTTCAAACCATTTAGTTAACTCGTGGTGCCAATTCCCCACTAACATAGCGTTTAAACATAGTTTCCAAAGAAATCGGTTGGATTTTGGAAGCCATGCCAGCGCAACCAAAGGCTTCATAACGGGCTTTGCAGATGCTTATCATGCCTTTGGTGGATTCTTTGAGGAATTTACGCGGATCAAAAACCGAGCGATTTTCATCCAAGAATTTACGGATAGAGCCCGTAGAGGCCATACGCAAGTCGGTGTCAATGTTGACTTTATGCACCCCATGTTTGAGGCCTTCAACAATTTCTTCCACCGGCACCCCGTAGGTTTGCCCCATATCACCACCGTGATTGTTGATGATTGCCAACCACTCTTGCGGTACCGAAGAAGAGCCGTGCATGACTAAATGGGTGTCGGGAATGCGGGCATGAATTTCTTTGATGCGATTAATGGCTAAAATTTCTCCCGTGGGCGGACGGGTGAATTTGTGAGCACCGTGACTGGTACCAATCGCAATGGCAAGGGCATCAACACCCGTTTGCTTCACAAAATCAGCCGCTTGCTCAGGATCAGTCAGTAATTGATCACGGCTCAGTTTACCTTCAGCCCCAGAGCCGTCTTCTTCACCCGCCATGCCGCTTTCCAATGAACCCAAACAACCCAGTTCACCTTCCACAGACACGCCACCCGCATGAGCCATGTTAACCACTTGTTTAGTCACATCAACATTGTACTCATAAGTCGAAGGCGTTTTCATATCCGCCATTAAAGAGCCATCCATCATCACGGAGCTAAAGCCGCTTTGTATAGAACGCAGACACACCGCCGGTTCACCACCATGATCTTGGTGCATGACGATAGGAATGTGGGGGTACATTTCCACCGCGGCCGAAATCAAATGACGCAAAAACGGTTCACCCGCATAAGAGCGTGCCCCGGCTGAACCTTGCATGATCACTGGGCTATTGGTTGCGTCTGCCGCTTGCATGATGGCATGGACTTGTTCCATATTGTTGACGTTAAACGCAGGCATTCCGTAACCATTTTCGGCTGCATGGTCGAGCAGTTGACGCATGGAAACAAGCATAAGTCCTCCTATTCAATAAAGTAAATAGTTATTTGTTTATATAGCGAAACGCATCAATAAATATTTCCTAATCACGAATAAAGAATGCCCATGTCAATTAATCAGTTATCAATTATCCCTTTGAAATTTAACAGGCATCACAGTTCCCCATTCAATGGGTAACACATCCAAGTTTTGGTTCCAATCCACAAAGGATATACTTCACACCGGTATAAATTGCGCTTTTGTAGTGATCCGAGAAATCTTTGTAGTGGTCAAGATGATGTTGAATACTAACACACTTCTTGCATCCCCTCTATCGATGGGACTTAATCAGCATTTGAACAATTCAACATCAGTCTGACCATGGACAAAAACAAGAAATTTTGGTAGTCCTGTTCCAGTCGTGATGGTGTTCAAACGGATACTATCCCGGCAAGGGATAGCATCCGTAAAATCACTACATGTTTAGGACTACCGAAATTTTAAACCCTTGAACAGATTTTTTGCTGAGCCTAAAAAACTCAGTTTGTGACAGTGTTTAGTATAGCATCCATCGCAGCTTTCAAGGATATTACACGTTATGGTTTTTACATTGTTTATTGACCAATTCGCTGCTCATTATTCGCTATTGAAGAATTAAAGAATGTATTAGTCAACACAGACGATTTTCATTAAATTCGTTCCGCCAGCAATGCCTTTTAAATCACCTTTGGTAATAATCACTAAATCGCCTTTGCTGATGGCACCGCGCTGTAACAATTCATTAATCATGGCTTGATTGGCTTGCAACGTGTCCATACCAAATACACCCTCAAACTCAATGGGATACACACCTTTGTATAAGGTGACTTTACTACAAGTACTTTTATTACGTGATAAGGCAAAAATCGGTATAGCCGAATTAATGCGCGACATCCATAGGGGGGCTGAGCCGGATTCCGTCAAAGCCGCAATCGCTGTGATGTTAAGATGATTGGCGGTGTACATAGTTGCCATCGCCACCGCTTCATCAATGCGCCCAAATTGATTGGTTATACGGTGATCTGAAACGCGTACCGTCGGCTGTTTCTCCGCTTCGCGGCATATTCTATCCATTGCCTTAACCGCTTTGTCGGGATATTTACCCGCAGCGGTTTCCCCCGATAGCATCACCGCATCTGTGCCATCAAACACCGCATTCGCCACATCAGAGACTTCGGCACGGGTAGGAATCGGATTCTCTATCATGGATTCCATCATTTGCGTTGCCGTAATCACCACCTTGTTTAAATCACGGGCCTTTTGAATCAACAGTTTTTGGGCGGGTGGCAAATTGGCATCACCGATTTCTACCCCTAAATCGCCGCGTGCGACCATAATAGCATCAGAGGCTTTGATAATTTCCTCATGGTTAGTGATGGCTTCAGCGCGTTCAATTTTAGCAATGATACCAGCTTTGCCCCCTGCGGTTTGTAATAATTGACGGGCTTCGTGAATATCCTCGGCACTGCGGGGAAACGAGACCGCCATGTAGTCTACCTGCATAGCAGCTGCGGTGGCAATATCGACGCGATCTTTATGAGTTAATGCATTAGCTGACAAACCGCCGCCTTGGCGATTGATACCTTTGCAATTGGACAGTATGCCACCCACAACAACCCCACAATGGATTTGGCTATCTATAACTTTTTTTACTTCTAATACAATCCGCCCATCATCCAGCAGTAAAGTGTCAGCATGCCGCACATCTTTGGGCAAGGGTTTATAAGTGATGCCAACACGTTGTTGATTGCCGGCATTGCTTGGGATCGTTGCATCAAGGATGAATTTATCACCTTCGTTCAGGGTAATTTTGCCATCGCTAAAACCTTCGATACGAATTTTGGGGCCTTGCAAGTCGGCGATGACACCAATGGGCCGCCCAATGGCATCGGCACATTGACGCACTTGTTCAAGCCGTCGCTGGTGACTCTCTGATGTTTCATGGGAAAAATTCAGGCGCACAACATCAACGCCGGCTTGAATGAGTTTATCCAGCATTTTGGGGTCATCAGTAGACGGCCCTAACGTGGCAATTATTTTCGTTCTTCTAAACATGTTGTTAATGTTTGCTTCGGCGTGCAAAATTTATTGCCCACGTTCCTCGAGAATAGCAACAGCTGGCAGTTTTTTACCCTCTAAAAACTCCAAGAATGCACCACCCCCCGTCGAAATATACGAAACTTTATCAGCAATTCCATATCTATCCACCGCTGCTAAGGTATCGCCCCCACCGGCAATCGAAAATGCGCTACTTTCCGCAATCGCCTCTGACAATGCCTTGGTACCGGCACCAAATTGATCGTATTCAAACACACCCACCGGACCATTCCAAACAATTGTCCCTGCCTTTTTAAGGATTTCCGCAAATTTAGCTGAGGTGTCGGGGCCAACATCAAAAATCATTTCATTATCAACAACTTTATCCACCCCTTTCAGGGTTGCCGGCGTATCTGCTTGCTCAAAGGGGCTG
>QNER01000231.1 GCA_003646175.1 Candidatus Parabeggiatoa sp. nov. 1 | reverse complement strand
ATCCCTAAGAAGGGATAGCATCCGTAAAATCACTACATGTACTGGACTACCAACTTTTCTTGGTTAGAAATCCGATTTTTCCAAAAAATAGGATTTCTTTGAACCTAGTCGAAGTTAACGGATACTATCCCATCGAGGTATAGCAGCAGTGAAGTTATGTGTGTTTGTTCCAATGGTTTTCATGAATAACCGATTGTACTGGTGTGCGTGATAGCCAACCTTCTTTCTCTAAATCGGGCTTATCACTAAATTTTGTAACATACCCAACGCATAAGTATGCGATAGGAAGAATATCCTTGGGTATATTAAGAATATCTTGTATTTTATCGTCGTGGATAATGCTAACCCAACCAACACCAATATTTTCAGCTCTTGCTGCTAACCAAATGGTATGAATAGCACATACGGTGCTGTATATATCCATGTCAGGATTGTGAGTTTTGCCAATAACAAAATTACCCGTTCTATTTCTATCACAAGTGACGCAGATGTTAATGGGAGATTCCGTTATTCCTTCCAGTTTGAGCGACTCATATTTTTCTTTTCTTTTTCCGCTTATTTTTGCAGCGGCTTCTTTATTCGCTCTTTCAAACTCACTTTTGATGGATTTTTTGATTTCATTATCTTTTATAACAATGAAATCCCAAGGTTGCATGTAACCCACGCTAGGCGCATGGTGAGCGGCATCAAGTATCCGTGCAAGCACCAAATCTGGTATTGGATCAGCCTTAAATTCCCGCCTCACATCACGCCGACTATAGATAGTTTTGTAGACGGCATCTCTTTCCACGTCTGTTATCAATTTATTCATATAATTAATTACTCATAATGTGGGTATCCCTATAAACCTCATTTGAAATTATCTTATACACTATAGCACAGTTTTTTCATCAGTCCTTAGAACCAAAATTTCGCGGTTTGAGTGATACTATCGCCAAAAGCGATAGCATCACGACTTGTTCCAATAATGTACTGAGCATATTTTGCTTATATTAACTTATTAATATTAACTTATTATTATTTGTAACTACTCAGCCCTGAAAGGGCGCTTTATTAAAGCCCAGGGCAGCGCCCTGGGAACTTCATAAACACCTGCACCTGCCGCAAAGCCCCAGGCTATAATAATTCGCACACTTCGGTGCTGAGTAGTTACTATTATTTAATATATTTTTAAAATATCCAAGAAATCCGATTTTTCCAAAAAATCGGATTTCTAACCGAGTTGATTATGAACACGCAACCGATTTTAATAGTGAGTTGTGGCCCCGGGGCTCCAGAATATATCACAGAAGTGGCACGACAAGCCGTCAGTCAAGCCGAATTGCTGGTTGGTGCTGCACGTTTATTAGCCATGTTTCCAGAAGGAACGGCACAACGTTGTTCGATAAGTGCTAACATCAGTGCGGCTTTAGATGCCATTGACACCGCCTATCTTCATCAAAAAGTGGTGGTTTTAGTCACAGGTGATGCGGGACTACACAGCTTTGCCCGCTCAATTATTCGCCGTTTTGGTAGAACACATTGTCAAATCATTTCAGGTATTAGTTCAGTCCAAGTGGCTTTTGCACGGCTGGGTTTAGAATGGACTAACGCTCATATTATCAGTGCCCATGGAACAACGCCTTATGTGATTGATGAAAGTTTGGCAACAGAAGAACGCATTGCCATTTTGGGCGGTGGCAAAGCTTCATGGACAGAAATAGAAAGTATTATTGAAAAATGCCGTGCCACCCATATCGCTTTTTTATGTGAAAACCTGACGCTTGATAATGAACGCGTGATAGCACTTGAAGAAAAGCGTTTGTCAACTTTGCAGCCCGCGTCTTTGAGTATTATTTTGTTAGTCAGTCGAGTGTGTCTTCCATTTGATGTAGAAGTGTAGGGGGCCGGCAATGTGTTTTTATTGCCCACCACCGATGGTGTGACATATTTTGGGGCCGGCAACAACGTTTGGTGGGCTACGAACTGATGGTGTGACATATTTTGGGGCCGGCAACAACGTTTGGTGGGCAACCAAAAGACGTTGCCGGCCCCCTACGACTGATAATAAGTACAACTGATTGACGGATTTTTCGGATTTTTTGATAACTGATAACTGATAACTGATAACTGAAATGCAAAAAACCCAATTCCTAATCACTGCCCCCGCCAGCAATGCGGGTAAAACCACCGTTACCTTAGCCTTGCTTCGCGCCCTCACTCAACAAGGTTTTCGAGTACAACCTTATAAATGTGGGCCTGATTATCTCGATCCTTTTCATCATACTCGCGCTGCTGGACGACAAAGTATCAATTTAGATACTTTCATGGCGAGTGAAACCTATGTGCAGGATATTTATCGCAAATATTTCGCTGATGCCGATATAGCAGTCTTAGAAGGGGTGATGGGTTTGTTTGATGGTGCAAAAAAAATGCAAGGTAGTAGTGCAGAAATCGCTATCTTATTGAAGATTCCAGTGATTCTGGTGATTAATGCCAAAGCGATGGCGTATTCCGTTGCGCCGTTAATTTATGGCTTTAAACATTTTGATAATCGCCTGAAAATCGCTGGGGTGATATTTAATTATGTCAATACCGCTTCTCATTACCAGTTTTTAAAAGACGCTTGTGAAGAGGTTGGGGTTGAAGCATTAGGCTATATCCCCAAAAACGATAAGCTACAAATTCCTTCTCGTCATTTAGGGCTTTATATTTCGGATGAAATTGATTATGACAAGTTCATCAACACGGCTGCCACGCATGTCAGTCAACATATTGATATTGAAAGATTATTAGCCCTCACTGAAACACCGTTTCTGCCACCTAGCCATCAACCAAAAGCTTCTCCAAAAAATCCGTTAAAAATCCTCGTTGCCCAAGATGCCGCTTTTAACTTTATTTATTATGAAAATTTACAAAAGCTGTCCCAGTATGGAGAACTCATTTTTTTTAGTCCTTTAACCGATAAGAAATTACCAGAAGGGGATTTTCTGTATCTGGCTGGCGGTTATCCAGAATTATTTATGGAAGCATTAAGCCATAATCATAGCTTGAAAGCGTCGATTTTAAACTACTGTGAAATGGGTGGTTTAACGTATGCGGAATGTGGTGGTATGATGTATTTAGGGCAAACGATTACCAATGAACAAGGGCAAGCGTTTGAAATGGTGAATTTTTTAGATTTGACGACTTCAATGGCAAACAAATGTCTTCATTTAGGGTATCGAAAAATTCATTTCAATGACTTTGAAATCAGTGGGCATGAATTTCATTACTCTTCAGTAACGGTTTTACGGGAAATGCAAACGCTGGGAAACATTTATAATGCTAAAGGTTTGGCCGTATCCAGTTCGCTTTATCGAAAAAAGAATACTTTTGCGTCTTACATTCATGTTTATTGGGGAGAGCATGACGATTTTTTAAGGTTTTTACAAATTCTCGCTTTCAAGGCTAATTCAATCGCATAGCCAAGTAGACTGCTGCATCATACTTGCCCATTCGTCTCAAGCGAACTTGGTACGAAACCAAGCGTGATTGCTCATTCGTCTCAAGCGAACTTGGTACGAAACCAGACGTGATTGCCCATTCGTCTCAAGCGAACTTGGTACGAAACCAGACGTGATTGCCCATTCGTCTCAGGCGAACTTTGTACCAAAAAACAGCGTGATTGCTCATTCGTCTCAGGCGAACCTGGTACCAAAAAACAGCGTGATTGCTCATTCGTCTCAGGCGAACCTGGTACCAAAAAACAGCGTGATTGCTCATTCGTCTCAGGCGAACCTGGTACGAGAAAACGGTGTGATGATTGAAATGTGATCGAGGCAAAAGTTTGCTCCGCAAACTTTTGCCTCGATCATTGTCAAGTTAAATACTGCCTAAAAGCAAACCCCCAAAGTTCCGCTTTGACTTGGATTAAACGGCGCAATTAAAACGTTAAAACGGATACTATCCCATCGAGGGATAGCATCCGTAAATTTCTGTTGTTAAAACGGATACTATCCCTAAGAAGGGATAGCATCCGTAAATATCACCAAAAATCTCAATTGGCGATTTTGGGGCATGAACCTGAAAGAAAAACATTGATTTGGTTCTTCAAGTTTTTGCGCGTAAAAACTTTAATCTCGAAAGTTGTGCTTTGGGGCTGTTGGGCGTTGTGATGGGTTAATCTCGCTTCACTCAAAACGAGGTTGCGTTGCGCTAGTTCATTTTTCAGTCGAGTGATTCGGTTGACTAACTCATTGAAAGTCGCGGCATTAACTAATATTTTAGCTTCATCTTTAACCGGCGAAACAATGATGTGGGCATGTTTAATTTTCAGTTCATCTATTTCGCAATTAAAAAATTCTTTTGGATTGTGAGTGATTGAAAGAAATTGTTCTATTTCAGTCACGAAAGGTTCATTGACTTTAAGCAAAATCATTCGCGAAACTTTAACAATTTATTTTTTGCTGACAATCGCATAAATTTTATTCACGACAAACTTCAAGGTTTCCATGTCTCTATCTGGTAGTTCTTTGGAAGACATGACAACATCCCATTGCCCTGGCACTTCTTCTAATTAAATCAAAGCAAATAGTTTAAACGGGCTTTTCTCTTCTGAAAGTTCACGTTCTGCTGTACAAAATTTGTTAAGCAATTTAATTTCTGATTCATAATATTTTTAGCATGGTTTTGACAGCGTTAAGCTTATGTGCCGCATAGATAACATTTTTCAGCACCTATCTGTTTATAAGTAAGTACAACGAATTGACGAAATAAACGAATTTGACAATATTGAAGCACTTGCGTTGATTCCACCATCCCCCATTCGTTTTTTTCGCAAATAAATTCGTTGTACTCAACTAATAGGTGGTAAGGGTAACATTCATTGGTTTTCAAAGGCTGGTGTTCAAATAAAGTGGTTGTTTGTGGTATTAAAGTAACTTCATTGTCATTTTTAAATACCGCCTAAAAGTAAAGTCCTAGGTTTCGCCGTGACTTGGATTAAACGGCTCAGTGCGGAAACCGGGGGTAGGATTTAAAACAGTTTAAACATTGTCATGCCACGCCAAAAATCTGGCGATGACGACGGCTTCCAAAAAAAAAGTCCTTTGGCAGGTGCCTTAGGACTTTTTAGTTGGGAGTTGTGATGGGTTTCGCTGTCGCTCTACCCACCCTACATTTTACCCATCCTGCGTTCGCTATCTAAAGGATCGTTCAAGAATATCTTCTTTCAGACTTGGCATTTGCTAATTAATTAATTAACGAATGACTTGAAGAATATCCTTCTCAAGCGGTGTGACTGTTTCAGAACAATCCCCAATTTCTTTGGCACGTTTCCAATTATCACAAAATCGTTTATTGCCACCATTACCACAAGCTAAACGTAAGTCATTGCAAATTAGAACTTGTGATTCTCTTGAACGTAGAGCTGCTCTTAAAACTCTTCCGGCAGGGTCAAGCGTGAAACTTTTTTCCGCTTCATTTAAGTAATTGAGTGCTTCGGTATATTTACCTTGATGTCCCAAAACAGTTGCAAGGTTGTATGTAACATTCCTTTTCAAATTACTGTCTTTTAAAGCGGAATGTTTCAAAGCTTTTTCAAAATAATTCTGAGCATCTAATAAATTACCACGAGACAGCCAGATTGCAACCCCTAATCTGTTATATAAATTTGGTGTCGCTCTTCCTTGCCTAACTTCTATTGTTGCATAATTTATGAATTCTTTAAGACGATGTTTATTTCCCAAAAAATCGATACGTTTTCTATTACATGAAACCCTAACTTGTTCGTTTGAGGAATTACACAATCTTTGAAACTTTTCAATGACAGTCTTGTCAGTGGACGAGTTAATTGAGTTGTTAGTAAATTACTTAATTCAAAAACATTTTTTATCTCCGTAGATTTATCCCCAATTATTGCGTTAAGCGCATTAGAGAGTTCACTAAACTCATTTGATAATAAATTTTCGTTAAATGTTGTTTTTCCTTTAGAAAAGTGAACCACCCCCGTCAAAAATGGGTAAATATCCACAGGTAATCTTAAATCAAGTTTATTCTCAATCTTGAAAATTATAGCGTCTTTTGAAAAATAAATCTCATCTTCAACACTTCTAAGAACATCAACTGCCTTTTGGTTAGGAGGGTTTTCAGCAAAAATCTTGTTGAGTACGTCATAATGCCGTGAAGGTATATGGTAATTCGAAAAAATCATGACATATAAGCGATGTCTAATCACTTCATGTAAAGATTTCTTAATATCTTTTTGAGGGTGACTCACATCAACCCTGAAGTTTATGAGCTTATTGTACAAATTTTGTTGTTTTTCAAAACGTAATTCTGCACTCTCAATTGCTTTAATCTCTTGAATCTTATCATCATAGTCAGTTATGAGATTTTTCAACTCTTCAAGTTTTAATTGAGTCTTCAAAGTCTCTACAGAATGATGGAATTTATTAAACTGGCTGTTCCAAATATGCGAATTCTGTTGCATATCCCCCAATAGCAAATCAAACTTAGGTTTTAATTCCTCTAAAAAATTATACGCATAATAGTTTGTGCCACGAACATAAGCTGAATATTTAGAACTGTTTTTATCCTCCCATGAAGATTTCCAATTTTTATTTATGGTACATTGTTTCAATACAGTTTTTGTTATTGGTAGTTCATCAAAAAATTCGCCGATTTTTTGGTTATTAAGCTCGGTAATAAAAGTGTTTAAATTTTTTACTTCAAGGTTGGTTTGATAGAATTAAGTAATTTTGTCCTTGAACATGGACACCATGTCCAGAATAATAGAATAATACTGTGCTGTTACTGGATAAGTTATGTATAAAACTTTTAATGGTTTTATCCATCTCCCGTTTTGTACCATCTTTCAACACAGTGACAGCAAAGCCATAGTTTTTTAGCGCATTAGCCATATCATTCGCATCATTCAAAGGATTAGCTAATGGACTAAATAATCCGCCCGGTTTAGGGTAAGAGGCATTGCCAATAATCAATGCAGTGCGGTATTCATTAGGCTTATTGACACCTTTTGGTGAAAGAGAAGAAGTATTTTGTTCTTCTGAACACCCCGTTTCCATAATGACGGTAATAAGAAATAAGAAAAACCAATTAAAGCAACGCATAATTTACTTAACCCTTATAAATTCAACACGTCTATTCCATTTACGCTCTTCAGCGGTTTGATGATAACGATTACCAAGTAGAGGCTGAGTTTCGCCAAAACCTATTGTATGTAAACGGTAAGGCTTTATCTGATGAACAGATATAAGAAAGTTTTTTACTGCTTTCGCACGTCGTTCTGAAAGGGTTTGATTATACTCTTCTGTCCCTTTGTAGTCAGCATGTCCTGCAATGACTAGCACCACATTTTTCAATTTTGTTTGTAACGCTTTTCCGTAATAACCTAAAAGTTCATCAGAATCTGAACGAATGGTGGTTGAATTAAAATCAAAGTGAATTAATGCCCCAACTTTTGGTAAATCAGGGTTATCAGAAACAATTGCTTTAAGGCCTTTCGCTTGTGTCGCCTTTTTGGGTTCACAATTAGGAATAAATTTAGGGCATTGGTGCGTCAATTTAAGGTTTGGAGTTTGCCCTAAAACCTGCTCAATTTCTTCAGGCTTGTTCGGAAAAAATAAATCATTCACTTCCACAGCACTCACCAAGTTCCACGCACATACACTCATCATCAATGAAAACATAACAGCAAACTTTTTCATCGTTTTTTATCCTCTGTTTATGCGTCAATATGCACTGTTCATTTCCGGCCCATTAATGCATGCAAATGGATGCAAATGGATGCATATCCTTTCATGTCAAAAACCAGCAAAATATTCATAAACCGTGACGGATAGTATTTTTTTTAATGGATGCTATCCGTTACGCTACACCGGTACCAAAAAGTGAAAAACGCATCATACACTCATTAATTAGCGAATGCAATATCCCGTGGCCAAGGATTTCGAGAATTAACATTTGTAAATGGGATCAAACGCACAAGTACCAAAAAGTGAAAAAGCATCATACACTCATCAATTAGCGAATGCAATATCCAGTTGCCAAAGTTTCAGGGCTTCGTCACAGTTTGATGTCACTTATTGATTTAATCAACATAATGTCGCAATCTTTTTTAAATTCTATTAGAAAACAATAAGTTATAAATTTAGAAAACAATAAGTTATAAATTATTGTCTTTGCACATCAATATTTTCCACAAAAAAACTTTCAAGTTTGACGATTTGACGATGCCCTAACCAAGGTTTCGGGAATTCCTTACATAAGGAACGAAACTTCAAATATTTTTTGCAAATGGGATCAAACGCACAGGCACCAAAAATAAAAAAGCATATACACCCACCAATTAGCAAATGCAATCTCCAGTGATGCAAATTAAACGTACTGGTACCAAAAAGTTAAAAAAGCACCAGACACTCATCAATTAGCGAATGCAATATCCCGTTGCCAAGGTTTCAGGGCAATCGCACAGCCTTTAAAATCAATCAGTTACAATTAATATTTGACTTGAACTTTTTATTTTTGACATTGAAATCATAAACAATTTCATACGATTGCCCTAGCCAAGGTTTCTGATTATAACGGATTTTGTTGATATTCTTTGTTATCAACACGCCACCCCCTTCGATATTGAATATAAATAGCATTAAGGAAATCTGGGGAAAAATAATATCAAAAAAACTTCAACCTCTAAGGGGTTCACAAGTCGAAGTCAACGGATACTATCCCATCGAGGTATAGCATCCGTATCGTTACGTTATTTTTCTGAAAAACTATAGGGAAATTAAAACAATAATAATTAAAACAATAAGTTATAATTTTTTTTTCAAGTTAAAACTTGGACTTCTGTCATCAATGGCAGTTAAAGCTAATGGCACGCACGATAGAAATTTTGGTTGTGCAAGTGCAAGAACAGCCAGGTAGCCAGGGGCAACGCCCCTGGAAGATAAATAATTCCTATCGTGCGTGCCATTACAGTTAAAGCAATGTATAGAAGTCCTAAATGATTTGTGGAATGGGGTATAACGAGTTTAAAGCCCCACAAGCCGATTTGTTCCATGATTCAAATAGAATCACTATATTAACAATAATTCAGCAACGATTGGCAATTCGTCATTATTTATTTTAAAGAATTTCTGAACGTTGTGCTAACGAGCCAAAACCAACAAATTATCGGATATGATGGAGTTCTTCGCTGCGCTTTGTCAGTGCCCGCGTACAAAGCGCAGCGAAGAACTCCAAAAAGTATTAAAACTTATGCTTCAGTACTTAATGGGTAATGGGGTTGTGAGGTAATAGAAAATAAAGTACAACGAATTTGCGAAATAAATCGTCATGGTTAAACAATTCAGCCACTTCGACTATGAAAATCCGTTTATAAGTACCCGTGCAAGAGTTTTCAGGTATTTTGAATACGAAAGTAGTTGTTTTTGTTCGGTTTATTTTTTTAGAATACCTACACGGGTACTTACCCCAAATCCGTTGTACTCATTTTAGTTATTTACTGATGTTACGCACATTGCTTCGACGAAGTCACCGTTTGTTTTTCTAGAAAAACTTTTGCCTCGAATATGGTTGCCCAGATTGACTCTCGATCGAGCGTTGCGCGTCATAAGAGTTTTTAAATGAAATGCGAAGGCGCTTGTTTGCTATTCGCGATTTGAGATTATTTGCTGGCCGTTAAATTGAAATGTTGAAATGTGAAGGCGCTT
>QNER01000230.1 GCA_003646175.1 Candidatus Parabeggiatoa sp. nov. 1 | reverse complement strand
TGGGGCTGAGTAGTTACAGTATTTTATTATTTTATTACTTATTAACTGATGTTACGCACATTGCTTCGACTTGTCACAGTTTGTGCAATAAAGCGGAAAGTTCCATACCATGATGATGTTTGGTGAAAGGGCTTTCGCTACGGGGCTTGCGCGCTCATCGTTATACATAAGTCAAAATGTAGCCCACCTCGGGTTTTTGTTGCCCACCATCTAAGCTTAAGGGACCTGCAACAAAAATACCAAACCGGCACCCTACAAATATCATTTAAATTTAAGGTGGGCAAAAAAACACTTGCCCACCCTACAAATAACTTTCTCTTTCACCAGATCGAGTGCCCACCCCATATCGGTGCTGTGAAAAGCCATTGCCAGAGATTGAGTTCATTTTACGAACACCGAATTATTGTTCAATCGGCATGGTGATAGCCGTTTCCACATCCTCTGGCGTTGCCCCCCGTCCAAATGACGGTGACTGTGATCATATCCAACGCAAACGTGGGGTATATTTGTGTGTTGAGTTTACCCAAAACCCAGACTCCTGCCATAATCATCATCAGCATCAAGAGATTGGCAGCGACTTTGTGCTGGGCAAAGAAGCTAATGATATTTTGTTGATGTTTAAAAGGTTGTTGCAAAGTCATGAACTCATTTTGACTGATTTCGTATAGACTGTTTCTCCCGTGCCGCTTCAAGAAGTTCTAGCGAATGTTTCCATGAATATCCACAAAATTTAATGAAATCGACTAGAAGTTCTTTTTTGGGCAACAAGGGTTCTCCAACTATAGGTTGACCCACAGCTAATTCGTATTTTGATAATAAGCGTATATATTCTCTGCGTTTTTCTACTGGTATTATAATGGGAGGCAAACCAGAATTGATAACGGGGAAGTTGGCAACTAACCTTGCGATACGTCCATTACCATCAAAAAATGGGTGAATTCTAACAAAAGAGATATGAATTTCAGCATAAGCGGTTAATGCCTGATTGCTATCTAATTTATCTTTTGAAAAACCATTAATCATTTCAAACCAGTTGTCCATCAATGCGGGTACTGCATTGGGGGCGGCATATTCTAAAAATATCTGCTGTTGATCGTCTGTTATAGCTGTCGTTCCATTGGGCTCAACTTTCCAATTTCCAACGGGTTTATAGATATCCGTTATTCGTTCTGTTTGAACGGCTTTGTGTAAAGCAAATAAATCTTCTTTTGTGAGGCCACTATTACGCGCAATATAACGCCAGATTAGCTCAATAGCACTGGCATGTCCTACCACTTCCTCATGGTCTTTAAGTGGTTTTCCTGAAACCGTTAAGCCTTCTTCAATAACAAAGGCCGTCTCACCCAGAGACAGTGTGTTACCTTCAATCGCCGTTGAAGTATGCGTCCAAAGATTGCGTAGTTGTCTTATTAATGACTGCTTTAAGTCATCATCAAGACCCTGCAATAAATCTAAGTTTTTCATCTTCTAAACTTAGCATTGTTGTTAGAGACTTTCATAAATTGTGATTCCAACAAACAAATAGCCACATTTTTTACTTCATAAATTCTCAGGTTAGGTTTCCACAAACTGGCATCACCAATGAGAGTTACTTTGTCTGTGCCGATTTCCACTTTAGACAGATGCACTTCTAAATACATCTCGGTGTGAACATCTGGTTGTGGAATCTGTCCACGATATTTCCAAACTATTTCATGATCTATGAGTTGCCCAAAACGAGGCGATTTCAAGTGTTTGCCTAAATCAAGCTGGAGAGCATAGACTTGCATCGCTTGCAAAATAGCTTCAACGCCTAACGAGCCAGGCATCACCGGATCTTGGTGAAAGTGGCATTTAAAATACCAGTCAGTCGGCTTCACTTTTTTTCTGGCGTAAATATAGCCTTGCTGATAACGCCCACCACCTTGAACAATCTTTACCTCATTGAGCAAATCTAACTGATGTTGTGCTAACCGATAATGAGGCTGCCCGGCGTTCATAAGATAAAAACTGGCGCGGTTTTCCGGTGTCCTAAAATCAATTTTGGTTATCGGCAATCCGCTAGTATTTTCAATCCAAGGGCGGACATCTTTGCCTCTATCTAACCCGACTTGATTAGCCAAAGCGTTGCCACTGAAAAAGCCAAAGCTGGCATCGCCCTGATAAAACGGTTCGCCATCACAAACCATTTCAAAATCAAAACTTTGAATAATCATGCCCTGAATGTTAGAGGTAGAAAGCAATCGCGCGGTGTTTGTCACCGTCTTGCCGCGAATGTCCACGTTTTTAAGAATGCGCCCTCGTCCATCGAGATTGCGAAAGTATAAACTTTCATCAGGATAGAGCAAAGTCGTGCCTAAATAAGCTGCCAAAAAACCACAAGGTTGCAGAGCCATCTCCATAAAAATTGAGTAGGGCAGCGTATTGGATGAATTATGACGGTAATACCAAGTTTCTAGCGGCGCGTCATATTCCGTTACGATAGTGGAATGTTTGGTTAATTGATGGCGTTTCCCCTTAACTTCCAATACACGATGCACAAAATTAAGATGCGTATTAGGCATTCGTGACGCTGTGATTTCCCCAGTGTCATAAATATCAAATTCTGGTCCAAAACACTTGCCTACCGAACCGAGGCAAAATTCTTGGATTTGCTCTTCATTCAATAAAGCCGATTCGCTGGGTAATTTGACTAAACTCGCCAGCGGTTCCTTGCTATCTCCAACGGGAAGAGAATTGGCTGGATTTTTTTCGGATAACTGCAATCCCACATCTTTGAAATGCACCACGATTTTGCCATTCAAGATGATTTCTACGTCACCTTTTGCGTAAGGTTTTGGGGTTAAACCCAGTTCCGTGATTTCTAGCCGATAAATCAAGGTGGCAGAAATCGGTGTCACTTGTCCCCGGCAGCGAACGACTTGCCGCAAGTTTGGAATCGGTTGAAAACGCGCATCGGTGGTGCAAGTCTGGAATCCTAAATATAGGATATAGAATAACAACAGTTGCCCACAACCTTCAGCCATCAGAGAACCCGCCATCACCTGATCGTCTTTGAAATGGCAAGGAAAATACCAATTATCTGGTTCAAGCACTTTTTCACCGACAAGAAGTCCTAAGCCATACGCGCCACCATTGAACTCAACTGAAGTCACCCGATCAATCATCAGAATATCTTTTGGGGGTATTCGCAAAGACGGATTTAATCCGGCTTGCCAATAATGATCACCAAAGCAAGCCGCGAGGTTGCCCTCTGTCAGGCGTATCATATCGGTTTCATCAAAAGATGATTTTTGGCATATCAGCAAGGGTTCAAACTGTTGTTTTTGGATTTTCTCACGTTCTATCAGTTCCTTCTTGGAATAGACAACGCCCTTACCTTTGTCCAGTTCATCATCAGTAAAGAACCCCGCACAGCCACCCTCCATCGTCAGCACCATTTTATCACCAACAAAGCACTCGTAACTGAAGAAAAACAGCAAGTTATTGCCATGTTTGACAAAGGAATTGATCGAAATGTCGTAACGCAGAGTATCTCCCTCTTTGGGTATATCCTCCAAAAAGGTCATGGTGCAATCAAGTAGGCGGTAAACCAGAACGCCTTTATTGTCAAAATCTATACCTAAGTAACTGATTAATAATAAATCACATTGCCCTGATTCGACAGCAACCGCCCAGGGAATTTGACCATCCACCAAATACCACATATTGTGGGGAATATCATATTCGGTGGTTAGCGTGCAAGGTTTAAAACTACCCTTTTCAGCATTGAGCTTGGTGACGCGACTGACTAGTAGATAAGGGGGTAAAGGCAATCGTACTCGCCGCGAGTATGAGTCGATAATGGCATATTCTGGACCAAAAACATTGGCAATTTTGCCTTCGGCAAATTCCAGCAAATCGGCTTCATCCCACACCACTTGTTTACACACCCCTAAATCCCCTTTCAATAGGGTATTTTTATCGCTTACATCACCGGTGACGGTATGTAAGATAGCTCGTGATTTATCTGGTGATTTGGTTGGAGCATCGAGGAAACCACTACGAATGAAGTATGAAAAATAGGTATGAAGCAACTTGGCATCGACGGGAGGACAGACAATAGACGTACCTACCAGTTTGGCGAGCGTGTTTTGGTAGCTCAGCTGGGGTTTTCTCGTTATTTCATAGACTTGCGGTATCGTAATTTGCGTTTCAGACCACTTTTCAGCAAAGAACGGTAACAGCGGAGCTACCGGATTTTCCGGTAAGCCGGCGGTATCCTGATTGAGCAGTGTTAACCAATTTTCATAAGGAATCTGTCGTAGTGGATAACCAAAAGAATTTATAAAATCAATGAATTGGTTATGGTGAAGGGGGTTAGGATTATTTAAATGAAAAGCTTTTCCCAGTGCCTCCGGTTGCTTCGATAAATAAACAATAGCTCGACTCACATAATCGACGGGAGATACGTCAAACAGATAGTTGAATTCTGGCACATGTCCCATCTGGATACAACCTTTTATGATTTTGCAGGTCACATCATCTGTGTTCCAAACGCCGGTTTGACTATGCCCCGAAATCAGGGGAGGCCGATAGATACAAACTGGAAAACCGCGGTCACGGGCGACCATAACTAACTTTTCAGCTACCCATTTACTTTGCGAGTAGCCTAGGTAAATTTCCTCACTATGAACAAGTGGATCGGATTCGGTGACGACTTGTTGATAATAAGCAGAGGACTCAAAAACCGCGATCGTAGAAATGTAATGTACCGGTTTGATTTTGACTTGAGCTGCTAATCTTAAAATTTCCTGCGTTCCCAAAACATTGATCGTTTTCAATTGAGAGTAAGGAGCCACCCAATTCAGCCAAGCCGCACAGTGATAGATGGTATCAATTTGGTTAGCCATTCTTTGAAACTGTTCAGATGACAAACCCAACAAAGGTTCCGATAAATCACCTAAAACCGGCACAATTCGAGAATGGAAATCCTCATTCAATGAAAAATAAGATGCCAAGTTATTTTGGATTCTCATCTGCCCAAAATTAACGTTGGGAGAACGCACGAGACAATAAATGTCGGCCTGAGTATGGTGCAGGAGTTCATAAAGCAAAAATGTGCCCAAAAAACCAGTCGCCCCGGTTAAGAAAATAGAACGTGGTTCCGTTACGGGTGCCCAAGGTGTATTTTTGGGTTGAATGGTGGAATCTAGCACCACTTCGGCATTCAAATCTATAACTGGTTTTTGTGAAGACGGCGGAGCCGTTACCAAAGTCGGTTGGCGATGAGAAGAATTGGCTTGAACCGACAGAGGATCATTGTGCGACTGCTGAGAAACAGCTATTTGCAACTGAATTATCTTTAACATTGGACTATGAGATATAATTTGATTTTCAAAGCTTTTCCGATTTTCATCAGTCAAGATGGTGGTATGAATAGGTTTGCCACCTAATATTATTTTTTTTGTCAGTGATTTACGTTTTTTGGAATGTTTGGAATCCTTTTCCAGCGTTGGATAAAGCGGTGATAAATCCATCGAAACACGGTGGCTCACCAATTTTGCCAAGACCTTGACAATACCGGTATGATCATCGACACCTTTAGTGTTGATGGACATGGCAACATGCTCTTTGCCTTTAAGCGTTTTATCAATCCATCGAGCGCAATTGTTTCCGGCCCCGAGTTCAATGAATACTCTAACCCCATCTTTGTAAATACGATTAGTGATCGCAGGGAAATCAAGTGTTTGACAGTGTATTTTGGCCGCGTTGTGGCCCATGTAATGGGTATTGAAGGGCATAGGGGCACAATCGGTGGCTGAATAAAATGTAATATCTGCTACCTTCTGGACCAAAGTGGTGTGCAAATTAACGAGTGCCTTATATTCAGATTTTGCCACCTCACAATGGGATACGCTGTTGAAATTGATGAGAAAATGCGCGCACTTGAGCGTTTTAATCACCCTCAAACACCCATCCGGATCACCGCCGATGATCACTTCTTCAGGCGTATTGATAAATGTTAAATAGACACGTTCTTCATGTTTGAGAATCTCTTTCACGGCGGTTGCGGTAGCTCTGAGTACATAAGAACACCAAAAGTTTTCGGTGGGCGGATTATTCCAATCAAGGGGCAATCCCCACAATTTACGTGCCGTGAAACAGGGTCCAGTTAATTGCGTTTGGAAAAGAGGCGATGACGTTAAGTCTTGAGTTAACATTTTATCATCACGCCAGACACCCAGCGCAAACATCATGCCGCTCACTTCACCCATACTATACCCATAAGATGCTTGTGGTTGAATGCGAAAATAATCTCTGAGAATAGAAGTGTGTAGCACGTCAAAACTGATACCAGTTTGGCACATTGCTACGCCATTATTAGATAATTGCGTTTCCAGAGCTTGTTGGGATTCTGTTGAGAGTTTTTCCAAGCATCGAGGGTAAAGCAGTTTATCATTTATAAGCTTACCTATATGGTTGCTCAGAGTCGAAAAGGTAGCGTCAATTTTAGGATACAATCGAAATAGTTCTCGTCCCACTCCAATATAAGTACTGCCCATACCGGGATAAACAAAAGCCACTTTACCCAGTTTAGCCAAAGGCTTGGCGGTGAAATAACTACCTAATGGCGTTTTCCACTCTTTCCCGGTTGCAAAGGCTTTTTTGATGCCTTGCATCGCAAAACCAATTTGTTGGCGCAATTCGTTTTTATGATGACCAACAATAGATAACCGGTAATTTGCTTCGGGTTGATTTTGAAAAGTGGCAAACGTTTGGCTCGCTGTTGCACCAAGATTGTCACTCTTTTCAATCGTGTTTTGTAATTCGTTAAGTTGTTTGAGTAACGCCGATTGATTATCAGCTGCTAGGGGAAAGAGATAAAATGGCGTTTTTTGTAGGTACTGACAAAGCTCAGCTTCGCTCCGCTTTGAATTCCGGTCTTCGGACAAAATTAAATGTGCATAAGTGCCGTCAAACCCCAGGCCGTTAATGGCTGCGACTCTTTTAGTCTGTGCTTCTTCTAAAAACCAGGTTTTGGATTCGGTAGCCACATAAAAAGGACTGCCCTGCCATTGTTCTGGATTTTTCGGATTTTCCCATTGAGGAACTGCGGGAATATAGCGATGATAGAGGCACAGTGCGGTTTTAATTAAACTCGCCATCCCCGAAGCCGCATAAGTATGACCAATATTTGCTTTCACACTGCCTATTGCCGTTGTCAATGAATCATTTTGATAGGCGTTAGTTAAACCTTTAATTTCGGCTTCGTCTTCTTGTGCTACTCCGCTACCAAATACTTCCATATAGCCTATATCAGTTGCTTTTATGCCTGCTAAATCAAAAGCTTGCTGGCAAGATTGAGTAACAGTTTCAGCAATTGGTGTTTTTGGTAAGTGTTCCAAAGAATCCGCCTTACTTGGCATTAAACTAATGGCATCAATTACAGCATAAATACGATCTTGCGCTGTTTGCGCGGTATCAACGCGTTTTAAAACCACCGCGCCGGCACCTTCACCCACCATCCAACCATTGGCTTTTTCATCATAGCTGAGAGTATTGACACCGCTGTTGATAGGTGCTAACTGATGGCGTAATAGAACATGCTCAAATCCACCCGCTAGATCAACGGCTCCCACCACAACCGCGTCAACTTCGCCTGCATCCAAAAACTGTTGAGCGACTTCCAAAGCACTAAACACGGAATTTTCTTCAGCCGAAACAGTGAAAGCGGGGCCATTAAAATTCCATTGAGTCGCAACACGGGTTGCCATAATATTACCGATGAAGCTTGTATATTGATTGAGTTGCGCTGGTGGAGAAAGACTATTTTTGGCAATCGCTTCTAATTCTTCAATTTTTTCAGGAGACAAAACCATATTAGCTTGAGCCAAACTTGCTTTGATTTGCCAAGATAAATCACATCGCCCTCGAAACTGGTGTAAAGCTAATTCTGTACCCATCGCCACAATAACGGCAACGTTTCCGCCTTCGACTAATCCGGCATTTTTGATGGCATTATCAGCTACTTTGAGCATCAACAATTGTTGTGCAATGAGTTGATCTTCCTCACGAGCGGGAATTTTAAAATGTAGGAAATCCATTGCAAAATCTTGAATATAAGCACCCAAAGGAGCTTGTTCAAAACCGTAATTTTTGAGCAATTCGTTTTGCGCGTCAATACCTTGCCATCTTTGTGGTGGAACGGGAATAAAATGTTGAGTGCCGTCATAAATGGTACGATCAAATTCATCTAAATTGTGACAACCACCAAAGAAGACTTCCATACCTATGATAGCCAATTTTTCTTCTGGTTCCCACGCGCCGGCGTAGCTTTTTTGTGAGGGCAACCATAAAGGATTGCCCCTACGTAGGGACGGTTCGTAGGGGCAATCCCTTGTGGTTGCCCTTAAGTTGCTTTCTTTTTCAGTTGGTTCTGATTCTAAAATCAGATGGGCATTGGTGCCACCAAAACCAAAGGCACTAACAGCGGCACGTTTGGTGTGAATTTTAGGCCAAGGGCTAGTTGTTCTGACCATCTGTTCAGCGGAAAACACGCCCTTATTTGAACTCAGTGGATCAGTCAGATTAATCGTGGCTGGAATAGTTCCTTCCTTCATGCTCAAAATGACTTTAATCAAACTTGCCATGCCAGCGGTAGTCAATAAGTGACCCAAATTAGATTTGACGGAACCAATTAAAGGAACATTTTGATACTTGCCAAAAAAGGCTTCCATTGAATTCAGTTCAGCAATATCTCCAACTGGTGTCCCGGTAGCATGACATTCAATATAATCAATCTCATTTGGATCGATATCGATATCGCGGTATGTTCGTTCAAATGCCAACAATTGTCCTTTCGGATTGGGATTGAGAACAAATTTCCCTCTACCATCATTTGATAAGCCGATTCCTCCGATAGTGGCATAAATATTATCGCCATCTCGAATCGCGTCATGGTAGCGTTTTAGAACTAAGATGCCAGCCCCTTCTCCAGCAAAAAGTCCGCCGGATGATTTATCAAAAGGGCAACTTTTGCCATTTTCTGGATAAGCTTGAAAGATGGAAAATCCCATTTTGATAAATAACGGATCAGCACCGCTGACAGCACCAGCTAACATCAAGTCAGCTTTGCCGGATGATAAATATTGACAAGCCAATTTGACAGCGTAAAGTGATGACGCACAAGCAGCATCTAAGGACAAGCGCGGCCCTGATAAAGATAAGCTCTGAGCAATGAGGGTGGCTGGATAACCTGAAATCAACGCATTGAAGGGCGATACTTCACGCGCTAAACTATTTAAGCGGAAATCGTCATTCTTTAAGAGGGTTTGAACGGCTGATTCCAGTGTTTTCTGGTAAATGGGCGCAAATAAATGGTGAGAGAGCCGGGTGGGAAAAGAGAGATTCCCTAAAATCACCCCACATTGAGCCAGTGCCGCAGTATTCCCTAAATAACCACTGTCCTGTAAAGCTTGTTTTGAGACATAGAGTGACCATTGATAAATCTTGTCCAAGTCTTTCAGCAAATCATATGGAATTTGATAGCCGCTGGCATCAAACTGAAAATCTCGAATATAGCCACCGTTCAGACAATAGTATTTATCAGTTTTGCCCTTGATGGGGTCATAAAAAAATTGGGCATCGATACCCAGTTGCTCGGCGGTTGCCTTTGAAGTCAAATCTTTTTCTTCAATGAGATTTTGCCAGTATTGTTCCGGAGTTTCAGCCCCAGGAAGTAGGCAAGAGAGACCAAT
>QNER01000229.1 GCA_003646175.1 Candidatus Parabeggiatoa sp. nov. 1 | reverse complement strand
GGCGTGACATAATGTATCGCCCTTTCAGGGCTTAAATTCTAAATAAATCATTCCTGGGGCGTTGCCCCAGGCTGGTATGTTATCCCCGGAAAGGGGTGTGACTTTAATTGATGACACGCCCTAGCAATCATTTCTATTTTTATCCGTTTTTGCAGCAACTCCGTTGTACTCAAGGGTGGTACTCAAAATTGATAAATGACCTTTTTTTGGGAATGCGCCCACAAACTCTTTAAGATTAACTGACAACTCAACAAATGACACAACAATCTTACCTAATCTTGACGTTGCTGACTGTACTGAGTGTGCTAGGCAATTATTTTAGTTTGCCTCTGTTTTTTGGGGTGGATATTATCTTTGGCAGTATTGCCGTGTTACTGATTATTCACCTGTTTGGTGCTGGCTGGGGGATGATAGTCGCGTTGCTTGCCAGTTGCTACACTTTTTTCCAGTGGGGACATCCTTACGGAATGTTGGTTTTTACCCTAGAAATGTTGTTTATTGGACTGACGTGGCAACGTTATAGTCATAATTTATTATTGTTAGAAGGTATTTTTTGGCTATGTTTAGGGATGCCAGTGATTTGGCTGGTGTACACATATACCATCCCACTTGATACTGCCCAGACTTCACTAATTGCGTTTAAATCTTTTGTTAATGGCATGGCTAATGCTTCGATTGCTTGTCTGCTCATCACTTTTTGGCCGCTAACGCGGTGGGCAAATTTGCCGGTTTCCAACTATCGTCCCTCATTGGCTCGGATTTTATTGAATTTAATGGCAGCTTTGGTGTTGTTACCGGCTTTAATCATTATCACCTTTAGCGGTTGGCAAACAGTCAATCAAATTAAAAAGGATATTCAGGCGGATTTAAACCACCTGTCACAAGACATCACCAATGATTTTCGTTTACTGTCTCGCCAGCATATTCGAGCACTACAAGGGTTAGCGCAAGTTGTAGCAAAAACGGATTTACCAGATTCGGTTTATTTCGCCCAACATGCCGGGCAGATATTGGTTTTATTTCCGGAATTTTTAAACCTCACTTTGACAGATGTTAAAGGGCGATTAATTTTTAATTACCCAATAGAATCCAATAACTTAAACCTAAAATCTGCGGCCTTTCACGCGCCGCTTCAGTCGGTTTTAACAACACCGCAAGTTTTGACTTTTCCCAGCACTGTGACTCAAGAAGGCAAAGTCACGCCTGTCATGGCTTACGCGATGTCCATACAGCGCGATGGGCAAATTGCCGGGGCGATGATCGTGTACTTTAATATTTTGAAAACATTATATAAAAGTCATACGACACAACAGACTTTCACTCGTAATGCCCAAATCACTTTCACCGACAAGCATGGCATCATCATTAGTAGCACCAGTTCAGATTTAAGGCTGCTAAACGCTTATGAGCGCGTACCTAACACATTAAAAGTATGGCGCACGTCAGCTATCTATCCCTCGTTTTCCCAAAAAACGACTCATATCATGCAGCGTTGGTACGATGCCATTTATGTGCAACATGCCCCCGTGTCTGAAAATCTGCCGATGACTGTTGTGGTTGAAAAACCTTTGCGTGGCTATATTGAGTCATGGCAACCGTTCTATGTCAATCAAGTCACGATGATTTTTATTATCACCCTAGCAGGCTTGATTTTGGCAATGATTATTAGTCGTTGGTTGGTTACGCCTTTATTGAGATTGGCTCACTTTACCGATAACTTGCCAGAACGCATTAATAAAGTGTCTATAATACAATGGCCTAACAGTCAATTTCGTGAAATCGACTTATTGACGAATAACTTTAAATCTATCGCCAAATTGCTAACAGCGCGTTTTGAGGAAATTCATGTCACCAAAAAGTCCCGAGAGCAATGTGTGCCAAAAACGCATACCCAAGAATATTGGCATGAACAAGTCTTGTTGCGTCATTTAATTGATTCTATTCCCGATCTGATTTGTTATAAAGATTGTGAAGGTGCATATCTTGGTTGTAATAAAGCTTTTGAAAAATTTGTGGGCTTACGCGAACTCGATTTGATTGGTAAAACGGATTTAGATGGTTTATCACAAAAGCAGGCAATATGTTGCCATAAAATCGATCAACAATTGTTAGCAACGGGCAAACCTTATGTTCACGAAACTTGTGCAACCTATCCTGATGGGCAGCAGGTATTGTTGGATAGCCTAAAAACGCCATTTTTTGCGCCTGATGGTAGGGTATTGGGATTTATTAGTATTAGTCGTGACATCACTGCTCGCAAGCAAGTTGAGGAAGCTTTGCGTCAATCCCAAGACATGTTGCGTTTGGTGATTGACAATATCCCCCAGTTTATCTTTTGGAAAGATAAAAAGGGGGGGTATTTGGGTTGTAACCAGAATTTTGCCAAAATCGTTGGCTTTGAGTCACCAGAAACTATCGTTGGCAAAACGGATGATGATTTAAAGCCGTTTGTTGATAACGCACAGTTTCTTGAAATGCTTAACCACTGTATTAGCGTCAACGGTGCTTATTTGTCTCAACATCTGGAATTTTTGCCACTTGCCAACGGCACTTGCCTGTGGTTGGAGATCAATCAAATACCATTGCACAATGCTCAGGGGCAGGACATTGGCGTATTGGGTAGTTTTGAAGATATTACTGAGCGCAAACAAGCTGAAGAAAAGTTGAGACAATGGGTTAATGTTTTGGAAAAAAGTACTGAGGCGATTTTAATTACCGATGCTCAAACCCGTATTCTCCAAGTCAATAAAGCGTTTACGCAGATGACAGGCTACAGTGAAGCAGATGTGTTAAGTAAACATCCCAACATTCTGAGTTCCGGAAAACATGCTTCTGATTTTTATAAAAAAATGTGGTTTTCAATCAACACACTGGGCAACTGGGAAGGTGAAATTTGGAATCGTCGCAAAAATGGCGAAATTTATCCAGAATGGCAGCATATCAGTGTGATTAAAGATGATACGAATGAGCAAGTGACAAATTATTTAGCCATTTTTTCTGATCTCACGCTTCGTAAACAGACTGAGCAACGTCTTACTTACTTGGCTCATTATAACGATTTAACCGGTTTACCCAATCGTCATTTATTTTATGAAAGAGTCACTCGTGCCCTCTATCTCGCCCAACAACAGCGTGGCATCGTGGCAGTGATGTTTTTAGATTTGGATGACTTTAAATATGTCAATGATACTTGGGGGCATCTGGTTGGCGACTTATTACTTAAACAGGTTGCCAACCGCCTTACGGAATGTTTGTGTAAAACAGATACGATTGCTCATTTCGGTGGTGATGATTTCACGATTGTGCTAGAAAATATTTACCATACCAAAGAAGTTGAACAGTTTGCACAAAACCTTCTCCATAAGATGCAAGCGCCGTTTGATTTGAATGGGCATGAAACGTTTGTCACCGCCAGTATTGGCATCAGTGTCTATCCAAGCGATAGTCAAGATGTTGAGACGCTGCTAAAAAATGCCGATGCTGCCATGTATAGTGCCAAAAAAAGAGGCAAAAATAATTATCAATTTGTCACGGCGCAAATGAACAGAATCTTTCATAACAGGTTGGTTATGGAAACCCAATTGCATCATGCTTTGGAACGCGATGAATTTGTGTTGTACTATCAACCACAAATGCATCTTGGCAGTGGAAATATTGTCGGTGCCGAAGTGTTATTGCGGTGGCAACATCCGGAGAAGGGCTTAATGTTGCCTTATACCTTTATTCCGTTAGCCGAAGAAACGGGGCTTATTGTAGCACTGGGCGAATGGGTGTTACGTCATACCTGTTTGCAACAACAATATTGGCGCAATCATAACGATTTTACGCTGCGACTGTCAGTCAACTTATCTTTCCGCCAGTTCAAACAAGACAATTTGGTAGCCAGTGTGATGCGAATACTGGAGGAAACCGATGTTGATGCGACTTTGTTAGAATTGGAATTGACTGAAAGTACGCTTATGCAAGATGTTGATGTAGCGACTCATATATTGCATCAATTTAAAGAAATGGGTATTCAATTAGCGATAGACGATTTTGGTACTGGGTATTCGTCATTAAGTTATCTGAAGCGTTTTCCGGTTGACACCCTGAAGATTGATCAAAGTTTTGTGCGTGATGTACCGACAGACAAAGATGATGTGAGCATCACCAAAGCTATTATTGCGCTGGCACACAGTTTGCGGATAAAGGTGATTGCTGAGGGGGTAGAAACAGAATCTCAATTGGCGTTTTTAAAATCTTTGGCTTGTGATGAAGTGCAAGGGTATTTGATTGGGTATCCACTACCAAAACACGAGTTTATTAAATTAGTAAAGGGGATCGCTCCAATAGTCCAAAGTCCAAAATAAGGAAAACTAGCGACTTGGAGTGCAAGGTTAACTTGCACGAGTGGGCACATTTTAATAACCATGCCGTTTTTCGTACAAAGTTCGCCTTGTACTCCTTTAAGAGAATCTTCGGCCGTTTTTCGTACCAGGTTCGCCTGAAATGAATGATCATAAGGCATTGTCCAGTTAGAAACCTTCAAGGTTTTGGAAACCTTGAAGGTTTTTCCCTAAATATTTTTATGAACGTCTATAGGCTGCATTGTTAATAGCGCACACGTAATGGCTTAGGTTGAGACTTAACATTTGTTATATCCCACTGAGAGATCACAATTTTTATCTTAAATTGAGGATTCTCAAGAAATATTTTTTTAGGTAAATCAATACCGTGTACCTTGGTATAACGCTTATAGTCTAATTCCCAACCATCTTGTCGTAAACGATGTAAATGCCCAGCTTCATTAAAGGTGTACCAACTTGGAGAAGAGTTATCGGACGGGAGGCCTCTTATCCAAAAATACAAGTTGGTTATTGGGAGATCGACTTTTAGGACTTCACTCACTAAACTATCCGGATCTGGGGCTGTAAAGGTTTTATTATCAGCAGTATGCATCACAACCCCGTCGTCACTCCCTTCAAGCATAAAAGCCCCTTGTCCAAAGCTGGTATTGATACGCAGTTGATAAGTCGGGCCATTTTGTTGCCAGTGGACTTTAGCCATCCAGTTTTCTTTTTCGGCTGAAATCGCAATGCGACCATTTAAACGCCAAGAATCTAGCTGCTTGGCAGGGTTTGGTGGCAATGGTGGTAAGGGGGAACAAGCCGTCACTAGCAGTGCGAGAATAAATAAACGCTTCATTTTTCAAAACTGCATCGATTAGTAAAAACAGAACTTTTCCCTTCTCCAGTTTCGCCGAGAATGCTTGGCGAAAAACCACGCACCACGTCGCGCAATTTTTCATCTTCGGGAAAAGCTTTAAGTGCATTTTCCCACACCTCTTTGGCAGCGTACTGATCACGACTCACCCACAAAACTTCACCTAAATGCGCGGCAATTTCTGGATCATTTTGTTTGGCTAGTGCTTTACGCAGATACACAATCGCCTCAGCACAGTTACCCATTTTATACAGTACCCACCCCATGCTGTCTAAAATGTAGTAGTTGTTAGGACCTAAATCTAAGGCTTGTTTAATAAATCCGTAAGCCTCTTCATAACGCTCCGTTTTATTCGCAAGACTGTAACCTAACGCATTGAGCGCATTGATATTTTCTGGTTCGAGTGCCAGTAGTCGTTGTAAATCTTGCTCAAAGGGAGCCATCGAACCCATTTCTTCATGCAACAGAGCACGCATATATAGCACATCGGTACTATCCGGTTTTAAATTGATTGCCCGGTTATAAGCGTCCATGGCTTGATAATAACGTTTTTGCTCAATCAGCAATTCCGCTTCCAACTGCATCAGACTGATCGCATCTTTGCGATCGCTCACTTGCACAGCCCGAAGATGTTCAATGGCTCTGTCCAACTGTCCTTGTTTGATTAAAATTAAAGCAATCCGTGCCTGTACATTTAAGTAGTTGGCTCCCTCTTTGATTTGAGAATACCAATAGCGGGCCTTATCTAGATCATTTTCTTCTTGTGCAATTTGACCTAAGTAATAGTGAGCAGTGTCCAGTCGTTCCCCGTTTTCGATCAACTTCAGAAAATACCCTTTAGCCGCTGACACTTGCTTGGTTTGTAGGGATAACACGCCCAGAGCGTACAAAATATCGCCCTGTTGTGGAAATTGAGACAGGATCTGTTGAAATTGCTTGATAGATTCCTCAAACTGTTCACTGTCGGCAAGCATACGCGCATAAGTTAAACGCCATTCATGCTTATCGGGGTATTTATCCAACGCCTGTTTCATCCATTGCAACGCGAGCGCACGTTTGTCTTGCTTGTCCAACAGAAAAGCATATAAGGGCACGGCTTCAGCATGATCAGGGACATCGCTCAAAAGTGTACGCAACACCTCCAAGGCTTGATCCAATTGATTAACTTTGATCAATAAACGTGCATAAGTCAACAATACTACCGGGTCATTTGGCCGTTTAGCGACCAATTGTTTCATCAATGCCAAAGCACGCCGATCTTTTTGCCGCTCCAACATCGCTTCCATCATCGCTTCCCGTCGCTGGGGTTCATCCTTGAGATTGTCGAACATCGCCTCCAAATGTGTTACGACTTCTGCCACCGGCTGCTTTTGGCGCAACAACGAGTTGACTAAAAATTGCTGTGCCTTAGGCTCATTCGGGGCAACGTCGATCCACAAACGAGCAGCCTTTGTTGCAAGATGATACTTTTGCGCATACCAAGCGGCTTGTGTAGCACGTTCAGCAAGTTGCGGATCACGACTCAAGGTAGCAAGATCAAAAAAATACTTGGCAGCTAATGCATGGTTTCCACGAAGTCTAGCGATTTCGGCCACCATGGCTTTATACATGTATTCATGTGCTTGTGAAGCAAAATACTTCGATCTTATGGGCAATTGGGGACGTTTGCGTTGGATTTGGGTCTTCCCGGCACCGGCTTCTTGGGCAATTGCCTCACCGTGGCTCGTCAACTGACTTGCGCATCCCATTAACAGGTTGGCAAAGAAAACGGCCACGATATTTTGCACAATAATCTTTATTTTCACGGAAACTCCATTTATTAGACTGATCATGGTTTGATCAAAGTCTGATGTAACAGATTGATTTAATAAACGTTACAGACGGAATTGCAAATGCCGTCCGGCCAAAATTGAAAGGTTTAGGAGCGCAAGGCGCGCCTTGCTCTCCTTTATTTACCCCACACACACACGCCTCATCGTTATACACAAGTCTCTGAAAGTTTCCATTCCACCAAAAGTTTAGTACAACGGATAGCCTTCATTGCCGGATAAAGAGACCAAAATCACCAGATGTCTTGTGATTCATTCTCCATCCACCGATTAGAAAAGTGGCCGCTATCTATCGGTGCGAATAATTCCTTAAAAGCCTTATCCGGCAATGAAGAGTATCCGTTGTACTATAGGCCCATTGCATTTGCTACTTCCGTCCTGTGTTTGTGGGCCGGCTGCTGCGACGCTGGAGCGTCGATAATGCGCGGGAGCGAAGGCGCGTTCCCGCGAAAATCAGTTACTTAAACACTTATGTATAACGATGAGCACACACACGCGGGGAACGGATAACTCTACTAAAAAAAACATATTATCAAACAAAAAGGTTTCAAACAATACCAGATGTTTTTAGAGCTGAGAAACGGTTGAATCCCCACAGGGATTGAATCCGCCCAATCACACCTCGCTGTTGCAAACAAGCGCACCTTTGAAATGGACAGGCTGCCCATCGTTTTTGCTTTGTAAATCCATTACAGCGTGTCGCACACTCTCAAACTGAACCACATAATGGATCGGGGGTTGTGTTAAAATATATTAGTTCCCAGGGCGCTGCCCTGGGCTTTAATAAAGCGCCCTTTCAGGGCTGAGTAATTATTAATATTATACACTGTACTGCTGAAAATGCTTGTCAAGTCTCTAATTATAAATTTTGTGAGTTATTTCCCAATCTACACAAAAGTTGGAGCTTCGCTGTCAACTTTTGCGTACAACCCAATTTTTAATCCCCAATTCCTAATTCACGACAAAAGTTTTTACGCGCAAAAACTTTTTACCGCGAACCCAATTCCCAACTGAGACAAATAAAATGCCTGATGATCGGTTATTTGTATTAGACACCAATGTACTCATGCATGATCCCACCGCGATTTTTCGCTTTGCCGAGCATGACGTGTTTTTGCCAATGGTTGTCCTTGAAGAATTGGATGCTGCTAAAAAAGGCATGTCCGAAGTCGCTCGCAATGTCCGTCAAGTCAGCCGCTTTCTTGATGAACTAATCAACACGCAAAAAGACCTCAAAAACGGCATTGCGTTACCCGCGAGCGATAAAGGAAAAACGCCAGGGCGATTATTTTTCCAAACGGCAGCCCAACCCACTGATATTTTACCCGATACTTTACCGGGGAATAAACCCGACAATAGTCTCCTTGGTACGGCAATAGCTCTCCAACGGGCGGATACTCACCGGCGGATCGTGGTGGTCTCCAAAGATATTAACTTACGCATCAAAGCCCATGTACTAGGCATCCCTGCCGAGGATTATTCTAACGACAAAGTGCTTGACGATGTGGATTTGCTCTACAGCGGCACACAAATGCTTGCTGAAGATTTTTTGGAGACCTATAAAGAAATAAGCACTTGTCAGGAACCGGGGCGGACTTTTAGTATTGCCTTTAAGCAAACCATCGCCCAATGGTATCCCAATCAATTTTTGTACAGCGGTGGCGGAGATTTTGAAGCTATTGTCAAAGAATGTGATGGCGATCAGGCAACTATTGAATTAGCCCATAATTTTCGCACCCAAAACCATAATATCTGGGGAATCAAAGCCCGCAATCGTGAACAAAATTTTGCATTAAATTTACTCACTGATCCCAACATTGATTTTGTCACTTTACTTGGGGCTGCGGGCACTGGCAAAACTTTATTGACTCTGGCGGCCGGCTTGGCACAAACCTTAGAGCAACAACGCTATGAAGAAATCATCGTAACTCGTGTGACTGTCCCCGTTGGCGAAGACATTGGTTTTTTACCGGGCACTGAAGAAGAAAAAATGACCCCTTGGATGGGAGCATTGATGGATAATTTGGAAGTCCTTAACCCCACTCATGGCGGTGGCGAATGGGGACGGGCTGCGACTACCGACTTACTACATAATCGTATCAAAATCCGCTCACTCAATTTTATGCGTGGCCGAACTTTCCTCAATCGCTATCTCATTTTAGACGAAGCCCAAAATCTCACTTCCAAACAAATGAAAACCCTTATCACTCGCGCTGGCCCCGGCACGAAAATCGTTTGCCTAGGTAATATCGCCCAAATTGACACGCCCTATCTCACCGAAACTACGTCTGGGCTCACTTACGTGGTAGACCGTTTTAAGCACTGGCCGCACGGCGGCCATATTACGTTGCAACGGGGTGAACGTTCACGCTTAGCAGATTTTGCAACTCAAATTTTATAATATTCAATTATCCGTTATCAATTACATTTTCACTCTAGAGAAGGGAGCGAAGTATAATACCAAGAAATCACAAGTTCATAGACAAATATAGATCTGTCTACGTAATGAGGTAGACATTTCGATAGATGTGTACTGGGGTGGGGTGGTGAAAATTGTGAATTGTGTTCGCGCCTAAAGTTTTTGCACGCAAAAACTTTAGCCTCGAAAGGCTCTGTACAGGACAAAAATTCCCCTGAAAGGGGATAACATACTAGCCTAGGGCAACGCCCTAGGATTGATTGGTTAGAATTTTAGCCCTGAAAGGGCGGGACATGATGT
>QNER01000228.1 GCA_003646175.1 Candidatus Parabeggiatoa sp. nov. 1 | reverse complement strand
TCTCGATCGAGCGTTGCGCGTCATAAGAGTTTTTAAATGAAATGCGAAGGCGCTTGTTTGCTATTCGCGATTTGAGATTATTTGCTGGCCGTTAAATTGAAATGTTGAAATGTGAAGGCGCTTGTTTGCTATTCGCGATTTGAAATGGTTGCCGGCCGTTAAATTGAAATGCGAAGGTATTTGTTTGCTATTCGCGATTTGAGATTATTACTGGCCGTTAAATGAAAGGGGCAACCGCGAGAGATTGCCCATCTCGGAATCCGTTTTTCTAGCAAACTTTTGCCTCGAATATGGTTGCACCAATTGACTCTCGATCGAGCGTTGTGGGCAACATGAGTTATTTATTATATTAGAAAATGCTGTACCAATGCTAAACGTTCTAATTTGTTATCAGGTTAAATTTATACTATTATAATTATATTGATACTTTATCATTTAACAATTGGAGGTAACTATTGACTATGAAAAATGTCATTTTGGCAATCACTTTGCTGACAATCAGCTTTTCAGGCTGGAGTAGCGAGTTATATACACCCCAAGCGGTGCTTCATGACGATAACGAGAAACTGGTTGCGAAAGTGAGGTTTGATGCCCCAGAAACCGGTGATATGTATGTCGCTGCAATTGCAGGTGGCAAACTGTTGTTTTTGAGCCAATCGGGCGGTTGGACAGAAACCCCGGCACCGTTTCAGGCTAATGAAACGTTTCAAGGTGAATATCCTTTGTTTTCAGTTGACGCGGGGCAACTGCCACCCGGCAATTATCCGATCTATCAAATCGTGACTGTCCCTAAAGGTGATCCTCTGAATGTGGACAATTGGATTGGTGGCATGGGTGGGTTAAATTCGCTGAGCTTTAGCGTCGGTTTGCGGAAAAAAGCGCGCGTACTGGCATTTAACGATTTGGGGATGCACTGTATAAACAGCATATTTTCCATTTTTGCTATCATCCCACCATTTAATACGATAAATGCACAAGTGGTGGGACAAGATAGCGATGGCAAACCAAAACTGCTTGATACTGATCAAGTCGAATTGCGTTATTCGGCTGTCGCTGATAGCAAAGGTTCCATCAATTCTAGCAGCGTAGCCAAAACCGATTTTTGGCAACACACGCAAGGTTTGTTTGGAATGGATTTGCAACCGGGGGAAGGTTTAATGGGCTTTTTTATGCCAGCCGATAACCCGAAAAATCCGGGCGCACAACCGCTGCATTACAAAACCGAAGCTGGCTGGTTTAGTGCCGACGGTATTCCTATCACACCCACAGATGATGCGGGACAACTGAATGCTTATCCCATGTTACGGGTGAGTGCTTATGATAAACAAAGTGGTGAGTTATTAGGTGCCAGCGACGTGGTTGTACCTGTTTCCACCGAAGTGGGGTGCAACAATTGTCATGCCACCGGGGAAATGGCGGCTAATAACCCTGCTATTACTTGGATAAGTAATGATGATCCAGAGGTGCAAGCTCAAAAAGACAGTTTTAGTCAGTTAGAAGTGCAATCTCAAAAAAATATTTTGATTTTGCACGATGAACAGCAAGGTACCGATTTGCAAAACCAGACACCGGTATTATGTGCCAGTTGCCATTATTCGTTTGCGTTAGACTTAACCGGTGGCGGGCCTCAAGGACAGCAAAAGTTCCGGCCGACGGCTTCTCAAGTAATGCACAAGACTCATGGTGAATTGCGCGATGCAGCCGGTAATCCCATCATTCCATCCGGCAACGATGTACCAGTGGAAAAAAGTTGTTATAACTGCCATCCTGGCAAAACCACTCAATGCCAACGTGGCGCAATGAAAACGGTTGGTTTAGAGTGTACGGCATGTCACGGTGGGCTGCTGGCGGTGGGTGGCAAATTCCCATTATTGCAAGGCGGTAGTATTGATGGTACCCATGATGGGAAGACACGCCGCCCTTGGGTGGATTTGCCCCGTTGCCAATCCTGTCATACCGGCGATGCGGTTGATCATCTGACGGGTGAAGGGTTAGTATTTCATGAAGATGGTATCCGCTTGAAGCAAGCTTATAAAACCGGCGATGAATCGGCTTCTGCGTTACTGGCTAACAACAAGCGTTTTGCTGAAAATGACAATACTTGGTTTCGTAACAGTAAAGGGCATAATGGGATAGCGTGTGAAGGCTGTCATGGTAGTACTCATGCGATTTGGCCTAATGCGGATGTTAATGCTAACGATAATTTGACCGCACTCCAGTTACAGGGACATGCAGGCACGATTGTCGAATGTGATGCTTGCCATGCGCCGGGCAGTTTACCGATGACAACTGACGGCCCACATGGCTTGCATAATGTCAACGATCCCCGTTGGACAGATGAAGCGCATGAAGATTTTTACGAGCGTGATGCTAATGCTTGTAAAGCGTGCCATGGCAAACAATTAGAAGGCACAGCTTTGTCTAAAATGGCAGCGACTCGAACTTTCAAGGTGGAAGGTAACACTGTGACGTTGAACAAAGGGCAACAAGTCAGTTGTGTTTTGTGCCATGAAAAACCTTGAGTGAGTTGTTGATTGATTTGTGAGAAATCCGATTTTTTGAAAAAATCGGATTTCTTTGACACTTTCACGGATGCTATAGTAAAAAACCTTCAAGGTTTCCAAAACCTTGAAGGTTTCATGATGTCGTTTATTCAATCGGTAAATGCTATATCCCTTGACACTTTCACGGTGAAATGAATTATCTGAACATCTTTAGTAAACATATTGCACATCTATATCCGCGCCAGCGTCCCGTGTTTGTAGCCCGGCGGGCAGCAAATGCGTTCTAAAAAAGGCGCGTGGAAACCAGAAATAATGTGTAAAATCAGCCAATGGTTTGGCCGGATTAATCCCTTTCTTTGTCAAGTGCATCTATCTGGGCGAGACAGGTGTCGTCGCTTAGATTGGGTATATAGCGATGCTTAAACCAGGCATCAAGAATTTCAGTCACCATTGGTTCGCTAATCCGTCGCATTGACAGGCAGAGAACATTGGCATTGTTCCATAACCGAGCGCCTCGAGCAGTTTCTGGATCATCGCAGAGTGCAGCCCGAATTCCACGCACTTTATTGGCGGCGATGCTAACTCCTGTGCCAGTCCAACAAAATAAGATGCCTTCCTGGGAACGCCCATCAACAATATCCTTACCAACTTTCTTTGCAACTTCAGGCCATGGTTTCGTTTCCCCCCGTTCTGGTCCATACCATAAGGACTCGTACCCCTTTTCCCGCAAGTAATTCAACGTACTTTCTACGATAGGCAGTCGTTCATCTGCACCGACAGATATCTTCATGTTGGTTTTCCTGTTGGATATTCTTACGTCGAAAAAATACCACAAAAAATGTGACGACATGCTATAAAAACCGGTTTTTGCATGGTCAAAATTTCTTATCAACGTGCCATTAGGCCTAATGGCACGCACGATATACGTTTCGCATTAGCTGGACTGAAGTTTTAGGACGAAAGTTACCAAACCGAAACGTTCGGGAACCGGTTGCAAACCGGTTCCCGCATAGTTCCAGTTTTTTGCCGTTTTGGTGATGGTATGTTTATTAACTATTTGCCAATAGGCTATATTTTCATCAACATTATAAAGCACTACTATGACTGGCAATGAATGTGATACCAAATGTGATGGAGTCCAAACTTTAGTTTGGAGTACCCAGCCTTCCTTGCGTTTGGACTCCTAAAATCCCCCTAAAGGGGACTTACAAAACAACTTTTTAGTTGCTGGCAGATTCAAAGGTGTTATCTATTAGCGGCTCGGCATCGACTTGGGAGGCATGACACGACGTACAGAAATAATGCCACCCATCTACTGTGTCCAAGACGTTGCCATTGCGATCTTTGAAATGAGTGCCTCTAATTTTGCTGTCGTGACAAGTCAAACACTCGTTAAATTCCAGGGTAATCTTATAGCCTTCAATAAAGTGGCGAGTCAGCGGTGGTTGCTGTTCATAAGCGGGTAAAAATGTCTGGAAATCAGATGGCACCTTTTTCCACTCTGTTATTGCGGATATTTCTAAGATGGGACGTTCACCACGCAATGATTCTACCTTACCCTCTTCTTCTGATAGGGTTTGGGGAACATAAGCCGATGTGCCTAACGCAATAACTAATCCAAACACGAATGATTTTTTCATAATGTATTTTCCTCGATCTCTAACACACCCCTAAAAGTTAAATTTAAATTATAACGAAAAAGTACAACAAATAACTCAACTGCTCAAGTCTTTAGCACCTATCCGTTGAGTACAGCTTCTTTTTGAAATAAACGAATTACCATAGCTGCTAATGGCACGCACGATAGAAATTTTGGTTGTGCAAGAACAGAACAGCCAGGGGCGTTGCCACGGGCGTAGATAATACGCACCTTCGGTGCTAAGTTTTAAAGCCCCTTTGGTGCGAGATTAATATAGCCAGCGTAACTACCTGGAACTTAATTAATTCCTATCGTGCGTGCCATTAGGAACTTGCCAACGTGGTGTAACTATTGTTGCGCGAGTTTTTGTACACCGCTTATAAACACTTGAAAACTGTGAGAACGATTGTTGGTTAAATCAAGGTGGGGAGCAATGGCACAAGCCCCACTGAGTTTTTTATAGTTTTTGACCAATTTTTGTAATTCTTCTGCGGCATTAGCTAATCTGTCTGGATCACGGTATTTTTTCTTATCTTGTTGTTTAGCTAGGCCTTTTAGATTAAACGCTTTTTCTACGGCTGTTAAATCCCCTAAAAACCATGATTCCAGTTCATGACAAACAATGCGTATGAGGGCATCGGGTTGCCCGGCTTTTTGACATAACTGCTTGAGGCGTTGTTTGAGTTTCACACAATCATCGCTATTTTGATCCCGCGCAATCACAAAATGGATATGGGGTGCTTGCCATCGACGTAATATATAGGGAATGGCTTTTTCCAATTCTTGTTTACCATTGTGGTAAATCAGTCTGAAATCAACTTGAGGCGGTAACAAGCGCGGCAATAAAATACTTAACACTTCAGACATAGATTCTTCTTCAAGCAGAAAAATCAGCAATTTATTCATGGTAAATTAGCATCCTCAAGAAGTGTTTGTTTCCATAACGCACCCGGCAGTTCGCCATCACTAACGAGATCGTGCAACAATTGACTTTCAGCCGCACGATGCATCTGCGTGTAGCCGCTTTTTTGTGCTTCCAACCAAAAAATTTCCGTTAACTCCGCGCCATTTAAAAAATCTGGGGAGTGGGTGGACACAAAAATTTGGCTTTCTCCCATTAGGGCATACAAGCTAAATTCTTCAGCTAATTCGCGCAGTAAGTGTGGATAGAGTTGACGATCTGGTTCTTCTACACATAACAAGGGGTGCGGATTAGGATCATGTAACAACAACAAATACGCAAGTAAGCTAATTGTACCGTCGGAAACTTGCCATGACAAAAACGGTACATCAAAAGCACTCTCCTGAAATTTTAACAAAATACGTCCATTTTCAGTGACAGGTTCAACCTTTGCTACGCCCGGCACTCGTCGCGCCATTTTACGCAAAATGTCACGATAGGTATCAGGGTGCTTGTCATATATCGTCTGCGCGAATCGGGCTAGATTATCACCACTACTGGACAAATGTTTGTTATAACCAGCAGCTTTATTAACGCTTCTTATCTCACCCTGCTGGAAATCGGAAAGATGCCATTTTTCAATAAAACGACACAATTCACTAATAATTTCAAACCGTTGTAATTGTCCTAACACTTTGATGGCTAAAATATCGGAAGAGATCAGCTGTTCTTCTTGAAATTTTTCTTTGGTATCCGGCCTTTTGTGATTGACTTGTTCATGGGTAATCACTTTGCCCCGCCCTAGACTAAAATCAAGAAAATGCTTCAACCCGCCAGCGCGGGTGCCGGATCGAAGTTTTAAAATCTCGCGTTTGACAACCGGCTGATTATTGACGAAATCGATAACTAACAAATAGGTAACAAAAGCAGAGGTGGCTTTCAAGTCCCTAAATTTGAGTTCCAATTCAATGGGCCCCGATGTACCTCGACTCACCACTTCAAAAAAACCGCCCCGCTTTTCTAGTGCTTGTGTGACATTATAGGTTAAGGCATCGTGTAAAAATCCAAACAGATCAAATAAACTGGTTTTGCCGGTGCCATTAGCACCAACAAAAACACAACAGTTTGGTAACTGATTAATAGTCACATTTTGAAACAGGCGAAAATTTTTTATACGGATAGATTCTATTTTCATTTTTAGTACCAATTAATAACTACAAGGATTGCTTGCTTATGAAAGGATTTGTTTGTGAAGGAAGTTGCTATAGATGTTCAGATAAATGCACGGATAGCATCCCTTGGAGGGATGCTATCCGTCAAGGCTTGTGACAGGTTCTGAAAAACTAGATATTCACAAAAATATCTCATTAATCATTTTTTATAAATCCCTTCTTATATACAATCCTTGTCGTTATTGCACTTTAAGCCCTTTCAATTTTAACCGCACATTTTTTGAAGTCGGTTTCTTTTGAGATGGGACAAGTGGCATCCAAGGTTAATTTGTTGATCAGGCGGCTTGCATCAAAAAACGACACAAAAACAAGGCCTTCTGGTGGCCTATTTCGGCTCCGTGTTTCAACATTGATGATCATTTCGCCACGTCGCGTCGTCATTTTTGCGGGCATCCCCCGCCGTAATCCTCGCCTTTTGGCATCTTTGGGATGCATTTCTACTATGGCATCGGGATAAGCGCGGTAAAGTTCTGGGACGCGCCGCGTCATAGAACCCGCCATCCAGTGTTCTAACACGCGCCCGGTGCATAGCCATAAGTCATATTCTTCGTCAGGCACTTCTGCGGGCGGTTCATAAGGTAACGCAAAGATTTTCGCTTTGCCATCGGCATTACCGTAAAACTGTATGCCAGCACCGGTTTCTACCAAAATGTCATAGCCATCATCATCACTGTTACTCTCATGGTAACGCCAACGGGTTTCACGGATTTTCCCGTCTTGATAAGTGACTGGCCAGCGATAGCCACGCGAGTTATGGTAATCGTCAAACTTGGCGAGTTCATGGCCTTTTTTGGGGCCTTCTAAACTAAAGCGGCGGTACTCTTCGTAAAGGCCTTTTTGCAGATAAAAGCCGAAATCTGCCATTTCGTCGTTGTCGTAAAGATTACCGGCTGCATCCATCACATCTTGTACCGGATATTGATCAACGGCTCCATTTGCGAACAAGATGTCGTATAGCGTTTTATCCTGATACTCTGGATTTTGTTCAACCAGTTCTTCAGGCCAAACTTCTTCTACTTTAAAGCGTTTGGAAAACTCTACGATCTGCCACAAGTCAGATTTTGATTCCCCCGGTGCTTTGATTTGTTGCCGCCAAAACTGGGTACGCCGCTCGGAGTTACCATAAGCCCCTTCTTTTTCTACCCACATAGCGGTCGGTAAAATCAAATCGGCACCCATGCCGGTGAGGGTGGGATAGGGATCGGAAACGACAATGAAGTTGTCTGGATTACGATAGCCCGGATAGCCTTCTTCATTCAGGTTGGGAGCAGCTTGCAAGTTGTTATTGCATTGTACCCAGTAAGCATTGGTTTCGCCATCTTTGAGTTTACGGTTTTGTAGTACCGCGTGATAGCCGGGTGTGTCTGCGACAGCCCCTGTTGGTAATTGCCAGATTTTTTCGGCAAAGGCGCGGTGTTCTGCGTTACCCGATAATAAATCCGCTGGGAGGCGGTGCGCGAAAGTGCCGACTTCGCGGGCGGTACCACAAGCCGTCGGTTGTCCCGTTAGCGAAAATGGGCCATTGCCGGGTTCGGCGATTTTGCCGGTCAGCAAATGGAGGTTGTAGCACAGTTGATTAACCCAAGTGCCACGACTATGTTGGTTAAAGCCCATTGTCCAGTAAGACACTACCTTAATCTTGGGATCGGCATAGATTTGAGCGAGGGCTTCTAACTCTTCCTTGGGTACGCCGGAAAGTTGGTGAACTTTGTCGAGGGTGTATTCAGCGACAAATGTCTGATATTCTTCAAAAGTGGCTTCTCTGGAACCGCCCGCAGCCCCCGCGTTTTCCGCAGCCTGTTCTTTTGGGTGTTCAGGCCGTAGGCCGTAACCAATATCCTGGTTACCAATAAGAAATTTAGTATGTTGACTCACAAACTCTTGATTAACATTGCCACTTTCGATGATGTAGTTGGCAATATAATTAAGAATGGCCAAATCTGTCTGTGGCGTAAAGACGATGCCGAGATCGGCTAAATCAAAGTTGCGGTTTTTAAAAGTAGACAATACTGCGACTTTGACATGGGATGCAGTCAAACGGCGGTCAGAGATACGTGCCCACAAGATGGGGTGACATTCGGCCATGTTAGCACCCCATAGCACAAAGGCATCAGCCTGTTCTAAGTCATCGTAACAGCCCATCGGTTCATCCGCGCCAAAGGTACGAATAAAAGCGGCGACGGCTGAGGCCATGCAGTGACGTGCATTAGGCTCAATGTTGTTGGAACGAAAGCCCGCCTTCATCAATTTGACCGCGGCGTAGCCATCCCATACGGCCCACTGTCCAGAACCAAACATACCGACCCCATTTGGCCCCTTTTCATAAAGCGCTTTTCTCCATTTTTCTGCCATGATATCAAAGGCTTCATCCCAAGACACCGACGTAAATTCTCCATTTTTGTCGTATTGACCATCCTTTTTACGCAACAAGGGCTGAGTCAAACGATCTTGGCCGTACATAATCTTGGGTAAAAAGTAGCCTTTAATACAAAGCAGCCCTTGATTGACAGATGACTCTGGATCGCCCTTAACGGCAACTACCCGCTCATTTTTAGTACCAACCAATACACTGCAACCGGTACCACAAAATCGGCACGGTGCTTTATCCCAACGGATATCATCTGTTGAGTCAGCCAATGCGGTTTGGGGGAGCGTTACGCCGGCTGCGGCAGCCGTTGCCGCGGCCGCGTTGGCTTTAATAAAATCTCGTCTGGTGAGTTTCATGTTGAATCCTCTTGTTCGTCAGGCAACTCCCAAAATATACATACCAAGGGCAACCACAAGGGATTGCCCCGACCTTTGATATTGTAGGGGCAATCCTTTATGGTTGCCCCATTGATGGTATATTAATTTTTTGGAGTTACTTCAGTGTCATCATCGCCGTACTGATAAACCATTGCTGCGGAAAGTACGCCTTCACAGTTGTGAATATTGAGTACGGTATCGGCTATCATTTTGTCGTTGTCTTGTTCAACGGTAACTACCAAGCGTCCATTTTCGGTAACCGCGTGGACTTCTACCCCCGGTATTTCCGTCAACTGTTTTTCTACTTGAGCAACCTGTTCGGGCCTCGCGTGTACCAGCACGCCTGAAATATTCATATTTCAACCATTGTCTCGTGGTGCAAGGTATGCCTTGCACTCCTGTCTATTACCGAATTGTTATCGCTGTGACGGGACACGTTTGATAACAAGCCCCGCAGCCATTGCATTTTTCAAGGTTGACTTTTGGAACCTGCACGCGAGCCAGTTGGAAGTGGATAGCTTCAACTTCACAATTTTCGCCGCAAGTCACACAAATAACGCCACGTTTCGCCAAGCAGTGTGCTTCAATGTGTGCTTTCAGTTGCCACGGCGGGTTGTTATCGGTCCGTTGCAATGTATTATTAGGACATCGCTCTACGCAGATACCACAGAAAGTGCATTCACCATGCTGAAAGTTGATTTGGGGGAAACCCCCGCGCCCTTTTTCCAAAATAGTTTCGGGGCAC
>QNER01000227.1 GCA_003646175.1 Candidatus Parabeggiatoa sp. nov. 1 | reverse complement strand
TAAATCATTAAAAAAATATTGGTTAGCGATATATTCCAAATCCATTTTGACTTGTTGTGACGTTTTTTATAACTCATTGAATATTAAGAACAACGAATGACGAGGATAAACGAATTAATAAATTGAATATTAATTCGATAATGTCATATGGAGAGGAGTACAAGGCGAACCTTGTACGAAAAAATAGGCGTAAAAAAAAGTGTGATGTAGGGTGGGCAACGTCTTTTGGTTGCCCACCAAAACTTCCCCAAAGGTGGGCAATAAAAACACATTGCCGGCCCCTACACTAAAATGCTTTAAGGCTACTCTACAGTCACCAAAATTTCATCATTACTGTAAACTAGAGTGCCATTTTCCAAACGATAACCAAACCATATCTCCACTTCACCAGTGATTAAGAATGGTTCATTGTAGATATTCACAACCAGCGGCGTTTCAGATAACGTGACATTAGGCTTAAACGCGACTATTGATGCCATTTTTCCATCCCATTTTATGGTTTTTCCTCTATTATTAAGCATATAAAGAAATTGCTGTTCTTGCTTGGTGGTTGCAAAAGGGATATAACTCGCGCCGACGATAATATCTGCCGTTTGTCCAATATCGTAACTGTCAGGCATGATTATGCCCTGAATAGAAACAACCTCATCGGATTGCACGTTCTCTTTAACAGTATCGTTGACCAAAACGCCCTTGGTAAAAAAAGAAGCTGCCGTTGCCACTATTTCCAATTTGTTACCCTTAGCTTTGACCGCTTGACCAATGCCACTGCCTAACTTTGGCGGAAGAATATTTATAGAAAAAGGATGCCCAATATTGGCGACAATTGTGTCATCCGCCAAACGATAACCGAACCAAATATCCAGTGTGCCAGTGGCTAAGAATTTGCTACTATAGATATTCACCATTTGCGTTTCATATAAAGTGATATTGCGCCTAAACGCGACTATTGATGCAATGTCTCCATCCCATTTTATGGTTTTTCCTCTATTATTAAGCATATAAAGAAATTGCTGTTCTTGCTCGGTGGTTGCAAAAGGGATATAACTCGCGACGACGATAATATCCGCCGTTTGTCCGATATGGTCATTGTCAGGCGTGATGATGCCTTGAATAAAAACCAGGTCATCGTGTTGCACATTGCCTTGAATAAAAACCAGGTCATCAGGTTGCACATTCTCTTTAGGGGTGCTGTTAACCGAAACACCACCGGTAAAAGAGGCCTGCGTTTCCAATGATTGGCCCGAAGCATCGATGGCTTGACCAATGCCTAATTCTGGCAAATCCGGTATTGAATCTATGACAAACACTTCGGCACTCGCCAATAGGGTATTATTTGCGGCTGAATGGGCTATGATAAGATAACTTCCTTGAGTATCTGTCGCCTCTAAGCGCGTACTCACTTCTCCATTATCATCTGTCATCGCGCCACCGCCGCTTGGCGTTAATTTGCCGGTGTTGCCTGATTGTGGTACCAGGGTCAAAAAAATCGCACTATCCTCGATAGCATTACCAAAAGCATCGCTCAGTTGAAATTGGATGCTTTCAGAGTCTTGCCCGAGCGGAATCAGTTGATTGGCACCGCCAGTCGCAGTCAATGTCGTGGGCCGGCCGGCAACTATCCTCATTGAAGTGCTGGCAAACTGTGTCTCATCTGTCGCCAAAGTGGCCATGAAGGTATAAGTATCCGCTACTTCGATCGATTCAATCTTAGTAAAAACCTGTCCCGTGCTATCCGTGTCGGCGGTTTTTTCTGATAAGCTCCCTAGAACCGGATCATCTGTTGAATCAATTAAGCTTAAATTTACAGTGACACCACTAGATGGGTTGCCTAAGTCATCGACCACTTTAAAACCCACCTTTTCAGAAATTGAACCCGCTGGAATCGTTTGACGTTCCCCAATAGAGACGGTGATAGCCGCAAAAGCGGGGAACCCTAGCGATAATAATAGACTAACAAACCAAAAACGCATCATTGAAAACCTCTCATCTTGGAGTCCAAACTTTAGTTTGGACTTTAGTTTGGACTCTTTAGTTTGGGCTTAGTAATTATTGAATTTATTGACCGCCTTACTCACTTCATTCATATCATCCTGAGTCATAATCACACCTTTCTCTATACCCTCGCGTTTCCTGGTTTCCCATTGGGAAATGGCTTTCAACATGTGGGGATTCAACAGGTTGAATATATCCTTTTTCAAGTGCAAGAATGAGGTTGTGGGGAGTACCGATAAATCAACCTGTTCAATGGGCGTGTCCAGCATATAACTCGAAAAACTGTCCTCCAACACTGTCCACCGTCCAGTCTCAGGATCATAATCCCTCTTTTCAAAACGCACTAATCCGGTATCCGCATCGTAAAGTCCACCCGCAAATCCAAACGGTTGGAACCCGGGATGCGTATCTTGGATAACATTTCCAAATACGTCGTAATCCAAGCGTTGCACAATAGTGCCATTGTCAAGTTCAACAATTAACCTGGGACTGCCCAAATGATCACTCAAGATACGATAAATCCGGTTGTCCTTGATCATGTAATCAGGCACGTTGGTTTTAGAGCCATAGACAAACCGTGTGACCAGATTGCCACTGGCATCTAATTCCGCAATCGGATTCATACTGCCTTGGTATAACCAGCCTTGCGTAAATTCGCCATCAACCAATTTACCAATGCGGCGATTTCTAGCGTCAATGAGGTACTCAATCTCTTTATCCGGCAGCTTGACGGCTTTGAGATTGCCAAAGACACGCTTATTTTCATAGTCAGTCTCATATTCATATTCTGTGTTCACCCCGCCACTGTTTTTCTTGAAGAGTTCTCCATTAGCGGTGTACTCATAAGTGGTATCGCCATACTGGATTAAACGATATTGTTCATCATAGCTGCCCTCGACAAAACCATTGGACGTGTCAGCGCTCCGACGATTGCCGTTACTGTCATAGCGATACTCGTCAGTGATACCGTCTGCTGTGACTTCGACTAAGTGTCCAGTTAAGTCATCATAGCGATAAGTGTAAGCGATCTCATCACCACCCGCTATGGTTTCGACTTTTTCGGTTATTCGGCCCCCTTTGTCATAGCGGTATTGGACAGTGTAAAGCGTATCCTTGTTATGGGTAGCCGATTCACGCTCAATTTCGCCAAAGCGGTTATGGGTACGCTGAGTTGTCAGCGATCCTAACTGTGTGCCCATCAGTAAGCCATTTTGGGCAGAATAAACTAACTTTAAAAACCCCGCTTCAATAAGCAAACCATCAGCATCGTAGCGGTAATCAACCGTATGTATACCGTTGATACTAGAGGAGATAACCCGAAAATCCTCATTGTAAGTATTTGTCACCGGCCCAATAACATTGCCGCCCCCCCAAGTTTCAGACAACGGCAAATTGCCGTCATAAGCATAGCTTAACGTACTCTTATTAGAGGTCGTAATGAGGATAATCTTGCCTTTACTATAAACATAGCTTTTTTCTCCCGTCGGCAACTTAATCGTGTTTAAACGACCATTATCATAAAGCAATTCAACGGTTTCCTCATCGGGGCGCACTATCTTGATCGGTTGTTTATCCAGGTTGTATTTATAGCGCGTTTGTAAATCTTCCGAGGTTTTCTCTTGTGGTAAGTTGACTTCAGTGTAGTCAACCGTCTGCGTCGGGCGGCCGGGTGACTTTATCTCGGTGAGATTGTCATTAGCATCATAGCTATAATGAATTTCCCGCCCATCGGGCCAAATTTGCGTAGTGACTCTGCCGACAGCATCGTTAATCAATTTGAATTCACTACCTGACACATCAGTTATCTGATTGATATACCCATTATTATCATAGCTGATTTGTGTTGTTCTGGCCTCAGCCCCTTCACCGACTTGGGTTTTAATAAGACGGCCTTGATCATCATATTCGTAATGCACATCCGCTAACTCAGGAGTCTGTTCTAAAATCACCCGCCCTTTGTCGTCAAGGTCAGAAACGCTTTGCCTACCAGCCGCACTGGTTGTGGTAATGGTTTTATTGGCCACATCATAAACACGGGTACTAGTGCGTTCATTGACGGTTACCTCTTCAGTCAGTTTGGTGAGGCTAGATGGATCCTTCTCATCGGCCAGTTCCGGTATCAGTTTGGTGGTGAGCGTTGAAACTAAACCCGCCGGGGTTTCCACCTCCAACAACTCTGGTGAAGCTGATGGCATTTGAAAGCGTTCAGTTTTAGGCACTTCTAGGAGAGTGGTTTTGGTTCCATCAGCCTGTTCCGTGGTGGTTAATTTCTGCTTATCCGCCGTTTGTTGCGTGAAAATGGTTTGAGTCCCATCTGGGGCGGTATTCACCTGTTGGAAAATCCCGTCATCCAACGTTGTCACTGTGGCACTGGAAACACTGCCTTCTTTGCTGGTCAAAGTCACGGTATAACCGTCGCCTTCAGAGTCCTGTTTTAACGCCCAGCCTCCTTCAGCCGGATCCGTGTTTTCCTTAAAAAAACCGGTTTCAGTGTGTTCATACCAGGCTGTGTGACCCTGTGGATCAATATATTGGGTTAAGAGTCCACTATCTGTGTAAATCATCTGATGAACTTGAATCAACGGATTGGTAACAGACGCGAGATAGCCGTTGACATCCAAACTCAGTTCGGTGCGTTGTCCATAAGGCGCGATAATGGCTAACGGATTGTTCCCATCGCGTTCAATGCGAGTGATGTTGCCATCAATATCTTTAATCTCGACTAAATAGCCGTTTAGATAAGAAAACGTATAGATGGCTTGGTTAGTCAAACTATCAAGGGTACGCTGATGAGTCCCAGTCTTGCTAAATTCATAGGCTAAGCCACCGTCTTTAGACGCGATAAGGATTTTTCCCTCTTCGTTCGACGGCTGCAGCACTCGCCGCTGTTTGCCATCGCCTCGATATAACACTTGGTCATTGGGGTCATAAGTATGGTGAATATCTAGCGTCCATCCCCCTAGCCCAAAAGCGCGTGGCACCCAAGCCCCCAGATTGACAGTGTATTCTTGCCAACCGGTGACTTCCTGCCGTGCTGGAATATCAGTGCGAATATCATCATCAGTTGGGTCATCAGTTACGCGGATACATCCAAAACTACCTCTGGGTTCATCAGGCGTGGTACTGGTTTCTTCGGTAGAACATTGGACAACACCACTATCAATCAGGGCTTGAGTGACTTCAGATGGCCGTTCATAGAAACCATTGTAGACATAGCCAATACGCACTGTCGCTTGATGACGGCCAAAACCTTCTAAGCTGCGTCCATAACCGTCTTTACCATCCCATTCGTAGGTATAACTTTCGGTATTCAAACCCGCCTCGGGGTTATCCGCAGAATTATCGGAAAAAACCTGGTTGATTTTCTGTCCGCCAATACTCACCTCTAACTTAATGCGTTTAGGCGGATGCAGTTTAGGCGGATGCACAGAACTGTCTTGCAACGGAATCTTGAATTGGTAATTTGCAGTACGGCCTAGCGTGCGATTGCTACGGTAGTTCAAGTTAAATGGGACACCGGTCACCGGGATGGTCTTTTTTAACACATAGCTTTCTGCGTCAATGATGCAGCCTGAACAAAGTGTGGCGTTTTCAGCCACTTCGTTGACCGTTGGCGTAATCGTGCCAGGTTTGACGGCCGGTTGAGGCGGCGTTCTCAAAGGCCAGTTTAAGTCATAATCCCCCAATTGGTTGATTTCTATTCGCAAAAACTCGCCACCCACTGGGAACTGCTTCGCAATTTCTTGCTTTTCAGCCGCTGTTATGCCTAACTCATCATCTGGCAATCCATTACCATTGGTATCTAAACTGGCCATACCATTATCGGCATTAAGCACTTTTATCACGCGCCCGTCGGCCGCTGGTAGCCAGCCTCTGTCGGTATTTTCATCTAGCCGTCCCACCAGAACAATGCGACCGACCGGAAAATCTAGAAAATTAGTCAGATAGAACGGTATTGTCCGACTAAATTGCACATCGGTTCTGCCGTCAACGCTGATATTCACCGCATAAGTGTAACCACTGCCGGCGGGCAACGGTACTGGCATGGCCGCTAAGTCATTGTCATCGATGGTGTATTCGGTGATTTGTACCTCGAACTCATCCAGTTGCGTCCCATCCGAAAAAGTGGCTCTGGTTCCCAGCGGAAAGAACATGGTTGGTTGTCGTGGCGGCCGATTGAGTTCAGGATTCAGTTCAAATGTCGACGTGACGATTTGCCCTTGTGCCACTTGCATCGGTTCCGTATTCGCCTGACTGAGATCGATGGTGGTACCTTGAGCCCAATCAATCAGTGTCATCACCACATCTTCTGCCCAGAAGAAACCTTTTGGTGCCGTTTTCACTTGGCGCAGCACCGATAAATAGCCTGGTTTTAGGTAATTGAGGGTCAATAACTCGCCACCGTTCACCGCTAGGGAGAATGTGCCATCAACCAGCGTATTGGTGCGACCCCATTCAGGATGATTCTCAACCGTGATAATGACTCCAAATAATGCTTGTCCGGCTATGTCGGTGACGTTGCCTCGCAAAATGGTGACTTTGTCAGGATCAATCGCCGTTGAATCAACCCCTCTTTGGACCGGATTATCACCGGTATAAATATTTTCAGCAGTCGCATCTATTGTGCTGATTTCGTTAGGTTTTATAGGATGCGGTACGAATTTCTGACTCAAAGGAAGCGTCCTATTAAAGAGAATTTGTTGAACGCCATTGGGATAAACGACGACAAAATCCTTTTTGTCATTATTGTCAACATCGTTATAGGGCACGAGTTGGAGAAAACCAGTTTTTGGTGTTTCAACCAGCGTTTCTTCAGTCACTTCTTCAGCCAATTGTCCTTCTTACAGTTCATTACCGATGGTGAGCAAAATTGAACCATCTCGATTGATGATAACCTCTTCCGTGCCCAATGTTTGTTTAAAATAGTGCCGCAACGCACCCAAAGCGGGGCCGAGGTGGGCACCAAAATAGTAGAGTACTTGTTGATCACCACTCGGATAAGTGAACAAAAAATCCTCGATACCATCATAATTGGCATCTGCTATCGGAGTCGAGGTCAGATTGAACAAATCCGCGGACGGTGTGCCGGACGTTATTTGGTCACTTAACAATGCGTGATGCGTTTCACCCTCGGCCGTGGTAAAAGAGATTGCTCTCTCTTCAATGGTAAAACCCTCGCCTCCAAGAACGTCCATTAAGGCTTCTTGATTAGAACGAAAAACCGTGATAGGTTTTGACATGCTATCAGTCCCGCCTAAGTTATCAGTCACCGTCAAAGTAATTTCATAGCGGCCGGGTTGCGTGTAAGTGATTTCATAGCTGTCGGGTTGCGTATAAGTAATTGAAGATATTGCACCCGCTGGACTGAGTTGTCTATCACGGCTCACCCATTGGTAGCTCGTGATATTACCGCCACTATAAATGGTAGATGAAGAACCATCTAAAGCTACTGTCAAAGGAACCTCGCCTGATGGGGGCGTTGCCACAAAACTGGCGACGGGTGGTGGCGGCTCTGAAACCGTGATAGTTTGTGATGTGCTATGACTCGCGCCTCGATTATCAGTCACAGTCAATGTGATGGTATAAGTCCCGGTTTGAGCGTAAGTGATTGAAGAAATGGCATTAGGTGGAATGACTTGACCATCATCACTTTGCCATTGATAACTCGTGATACTACCACCTTCACAATAAGCTGTGGCTGAAGAACCATCAAGATTAACGGTCTGACGAATAATGCCAGGGTTAGGCGTAACGGTGATACGGGCTACCGGGGCTGTTGGAACTGTGGTACGACTCACGAGATTAGAAATTTTTTCATTCCTGACAGAATCGACAAACTTTGCTTGAATTTTGTCAGTACCAGCACATTCGCTTACGGTGTATGTGAAAAACGCTTGTCCGTTGCCACCGGTTCTGACCTTTTCGGTATAACCTGCATTAGGGCCTTCGATCACTTCAAAAGTAATTTCACGGCCTGATAGGGGTTTTTTTGAAATGTTGTCCATCAGCGTTGCAATCACGGTGTGGTTACCACCCACACTGGTAATACCATCTGGTTCTAAGCTAATTCGCTCATCAACTTGCTCCGGTTTTTTTCCATTTCTTACCACAAAGGAAAAGTCAGAACGGTTTGCAACCAGAGAATTTGGCCCACCATCCAGTATAGCACCATTAATTCCAGAACCTGGTAGAGTTTCAGTGACATCACGACCATTGGAGTAGCCGGCATGTGCGGATTTTCCCCCAAGACCATTGATACCACCACTTGTACTGTAGTCACCTGTTTCCCACTGAATCTTATCGTAGTTAAATTCAATATCAAAATCACCAACACCAAGGTCAGAACGGTCCACAAGAATCACTTGAAAACTATTGAGTTTGTTAACTTTTGAGTCGTAATAACCCACATCAATCCAAGTCGCACCAAATGCGGTTTGTTCGTTCACCGTGCCCGTACCATATTTCGTGACACCCGAACTAGGGTGACGTGTATCCACGTCGGCCCAAAATGGTGCAATTATTTTCAGGCCCGCAGAATCTAGTGGTTTGGGTGTAAACTCAGATAAAGCATCTCCAAATGTCAGATTGCCATTGTTATTGACGTAGAGTCGGTTGAAATTTTCGCCGAAGAAGTTGACGGTAAAGCCAATATCAATGGCGTTGGAATAGTTATCATCGTCACCACGGTCTAATTCAAAGGCATCAAAGCCCGGACGAATAGAGCCGGCTTGTGCGGCTGTGGCAAGCCACAGTGTTATCAAGGCTATGAATAGAGGAATGAGATGGCTACGAGTTGTCAGGCGACGTAGCAAACTCAACCTCCATAAAAACCCTAACATTGAAATAAGATTCAATGTGTGGGGCAAATAAGGATTTAATGTCATAAATTTCATCCTAATCTATTGATATTATTATAGTTAAGTACAACGGATACTCGAAATAAACGGATAGTAAGTAGTGAACCAGGTATTATCAGGTATTTTGAGTAGGGTGGGCAAGGTGTTTTTCTTGCCCACCTTATTGGCCTGTGGTGGGCTGCAAAAACACGCAGCCCACCCTACATGGTTCAAAATCCCTTAAAATTCCTGATTCGGTACTTATATTATCTTCATGTTTTTAGAGGCACCAATACAAGGGCAAATGTGGCTTTGAACTGTTCAAAATCCAGTCCTTTGAAGGCTGTTAAGAAAACCATTTTCGTTCATTTATCCGTTTTTTTCGCGTATCCGTTGTACTCAAGATATTATAGTTAAGTACAACGGATACTCGAAATAAACGGATAGTATAAGTACTGAAGCATAAATTTTCGTATATTATGAATTTTTGCCCACCGAGTAACGTCTTTTTGTTGCCCACCATCTCGGCTACTCTATGCACATAACTTTTAAATTTATGATTTTTCTATCTATATTATTTCGGTTGGGTTGGTGGGCAAGGCAAGGTGGGATCGCTCAGCTGTACGATTTTTGGGCATTTTGGAGTTCTAGCAGCCCGCTTAGGTGGGTACGAAAAACTTGTGTGCATAGAGTAGCCATCTCGGTGGGCAAAAAATACCTGAAAACTTGTGCTTCGGTACTTATTATCCTCATTTTTTTAGATGCACCAATACAAGGGCAACTGTGGCTTTGAAGGGTTCAAAATCCAGTCCTTTGAGGGCTGTTAAGAAAACCGTTTTTGTTCATTTATCCGTTTTTTTCGCGTATCCGTTGTACTCAAGATATTATAGTTAAGTACAACGGATACTCGAAATAAACGGATAGTATATTATCTTCATGTTTTTAGATGCACCAATACAAGG
>QNER01000226.1 GCA_003646175.1 Candidatus Parabeggiatoa sp. nov. 1 | reverse complement strand
TACTGAGTAATACAGCAAGGGTAGCCTTTCATCCCTATAAATAACATAATTGTAATCCCTAAAATTTGGGGATTCTTCCTATTGGCTTGATTTAACTCAAGTTTCTAAGAAAACGTGTCGCACCCGGCTTCAATATAGGCACCGTCTTCACGCACCCTATGACATATCGCCTTATAGCGAGGTTTATCGGTTTTCTTTAAAGCTTTAAGGAACGGAAACGTTTTGCATCCGCCTTCTAGGGCTAACTCCGCGAAGGCATCTCGTGTACCTGACGTGGGTGGCGGGCCTAATACCTCAATTTTGTTGGCGGGCAAGTTCGGGTTGACATCTCGCCAAGTTTGGTAAGGATTAGCAACCAAGGTGCCATCGGCTGCCGGTACGGATTTCGCCAATGCGAGAAAAATATCCCGCAGAGATAGCTGCATTTGCGGTTTTGCCTTGGTGTTTGCTAACACAATACCATCATAACCCACCAAGACTTCAACAATCTCTGTAACCCCATTGTTCTGACATTGGTTAAATTCAGATTGCTTCATACGGCGCGAGGCATTAGTGATGTCGGGCGTGTTAATATCCACACCAGCACAAAATAACTTAATACCGCCGCCAGTACCCGTGGACTCAATTTTGGGAGTCTTAAATTTGGAGGCCTTACCAAATCGTTCAGCCACCACCGTTGCAAATGGATAAACGGTAGATGAGCCGACAATATTAATCACATCGCGCCCACTTGCCAGTCCTGAACTGGGTTCTATTGAGCTCATTGGTATGTCATTATCGCCCATCTCAGTCGCATCCCGACTCACATACATATAAACAACCACGCCCACCACAATAAACATCGCGAGCAAAACAGCAATTTTTCGTCCAATAGTCATTTTCATTTAGTTTTTTCCTATTTTAACCCAAGTTGCCACCTATAACACCATGATTTATTATAAATCAAGCAGTTACATCAACGATGCTTTGAGGGCCGATAAAAAAACTAGAATAATAAAACCAATCACTTAACGTTAGGTAGCCAATTGAGTTAGTTTTCATCAAAAAAAATCATTATCCAAGAGAATAATGACAAATATATTAAAAATATATGACAGTTTGATGACAAGGTTTAAATAAGCTTTCATCAAAAATCATCATTATCCAAGAGAATAATGACGAATATATTAAGCAAATATGACAGTTTGATGACAAGGTTTAAATAATAATAATCTTAATAATATATGGGTTAACGATTAACATAATTTATCTATGTACAGGACAAAAAAGTGTTCAAGCCGTGATGCTATCGCTTTTTGCGATAGTATCACTCAAACAATAGCACTGGTTATTGCATCAAAAGTGTTCAAGCCGTGATGCTATCGCTTTTTTTGAAGTTAACGGATACTATCCCATCGAGGGATAGCAGCAGTGAAGTTACGTTATTTTTCTGAAAATATATATCGCAAAAAAAAGCGATAGCATCACTAAATGAATTTAAAATCAATTTGTTATAATTTTTGTCCTGTACATAGCAAATTTATACCATTTTTATTTTAGGGTGGGAAATGTAGAAAAGAAAAATTGTGTTCGCGCTTAAAGTTTTTCTATAGACGTTCAGAAAAATATGTTAGGACAAAACCTTCAAGGTTTCCAAAACCTTGAAGGTTTCTAACTGAAATTATTTATCGATCAAACTATAGAAAAACTTTAGACACGATTTGTGAATGATGAATGATGAAAAGTCAGGCAAACAATCTTCAGATAAATTGGTATAAATAATAACGCCTTTTCATCACCCTTTGAAAAGGGGATTTTTCCTTTTAACGTGCCATTACGGTAATGGATAATGGGTAATGGATAAATTGTATTGATTTATTCATCAAGGGTTAAGAAAAAATTCCATAAGAGTTTGAAGCCCTTCATTAAAATACTTATACTTCTCAAAACATCGGAAACTTTTGGGCATTTAACAATTTCAATAACTTACCTAACACAGTACATGTAAAATCATTAACTCATGAGTTTTCCAAAATTTCCAGTACCTATTACATAAGACAGTTTAATAGCTTTGCTAAATTCGTTGATAGCGAATAGCTACCATTACATCTTATGCTCTGATAAAAAAAATTTTGTTGACGTTAAATCACAAAATATTCAGCACTTCACTTATAATTTATTAAGGTACACAGTAAATTTTCATTATTCACTATTAGCGAATAGCCTTCATTCGTATTTTCCCTTAGTGAGGTAATAGGTTTGAGGTAATAGGCGTATTTGAGTCTAGGGTTTCTAAATCGGGCTGTATTTTTTATAAACCCTTGATAAATAACTCAATACTATTTCAACAGCGCCAATAATACCGGTGCGAAGTATAGCCACGACAAATAAAATGAGAGGCGTTTAATGTTTAACCCAGATAATATTTTAGTCATAGACGTAGAAGCAACCTGTTGGGAAAAAACAGTGCCCAAAGGGCAACAAAATGAGATTATAGAAATCGGCATTTGTGTTTTAGACACGACGACTTATGAAAGGGTTGCCTGCGATAGTCTCATCGTTAAACCACTGTCCGAAGTTGGAGAGTTTTGCACCCAATTAACGACACTGACGCAAGCGGATGTGGATCAAGGTATTTCCTTAAAACAAGCGTGTGAAATATTGCAAACGCGCTATTTATCAGATGAGTGCCGGTGGGCAAGTTATGGTGCTTATGACAGAAAGCAATTTGAGAAAGAATGCCTAAACAAAGGCGTAAAATATCCTTTTTATCCAGAACACATTAACGTCAAACAGTTGTTCGCAGACACACTCAAGTTAAAAAAACCGGTAGGCATGGCGAGTGCTTTGAAGAAATTGGATTTTCCTTTGGAAGGCACTCATCACCGGGGTATTGATGATGCTTGGAATATCGCGAAAATTTTAGTTTGGCTTTTAAATCAATAAGCCCTTGTCCAAGATAAATCTTGGACTCCAAAATCTTAGGGAATACGACAAGTATTCTTAAAATTCAATCCTTTGGAATCAATATGCAACCAGAAGAAGTCAAAAAAATGATAGAAACCGGTTTACCCGGCGCACAAGTGGCAGTCAACAGCGATGATAATACTCACTTTGAAGCCCTCGTTGTTTGTGAAGACTTTGCGGGTAAAACGATGGTTAAACAACATCAAATGGTTTATGCAGCCCTAGGCGATAGCATACAAGCAAACCAAATCCACGCCCTTTCTCTTCAAACCTACACCCCGCAAGAATGGGAAACCGCTCGCCAATCTTAGTTAGGCTGATGATATATGGATAAGTTATTGATTACCGGCGGTAATCCGCTCAAGGGCGAAATTCGCATTTCTGGGGCCAAAAATGCGGCTTTACCAATATTGGCGGCCACTTTACTGGCTGAGACACCTTCTCACATCAGTAATGTGCCCCATTTACAAGACGTTACCACCATGATGACCCTGCTAGGACGCATGGGGGTTGATTTTGTGGTAGATGAAAAGCTCAGTGTTGAGGCAAACACCAGCAATGTTCACACTTTTACTGCGCCTTACGAATTGGTTAAAACCATGCGTGCTTCCATCTTGGTATTGGGGCCGTTAGTGGCCCGTTTTGGACAGGCGCATGTCTCACTGCCGGGCGGGTGTGCGATTGGGGCACGTCCGGTCAATTTACACATTCAAGGCTTGAGTCAAATGGGTGCTGATATTCGTGTAGAGAGCGGCTATATCACCGCACAGGCTAAACGCTTGCATGGTGCTACTTTATGTATGGATTTAGTCACGGTGACGGGCACCGAAAACCTGATGATGGCAGCTACCTTAGCTAAGGGTGTCACGGTGATTGAAAATGCGGCGCGTGAGCCGGAAGTGGTCGATCTGGCTAATTACTTAAACCGCATGGGGGCGCATATTGAAGGGGCGGGTACTGACACAATACGCATTGAAGGTGTAGAAAAACTCGAAGGCACCCACCACAGGGTGTTACCCGATCGCATTGAAACGGGTACTTATTTAGTCGCGGCAACCATGACGGCTGGGCGGGTTAAACTTAAAGACACCAATGCCAGTTTACTGGATGCTGTGTTGCTAAAATTGCGCGAAGCGGGCGCGCAAATTACCTGCGGCGACAATTGGATCGAATTAAATATGCAGGGACGTAGACCCATAGCGGTTGATATACACACTGCCCCCTACCCAGCCTTTCCGACCGATATGCAGGCTCAATTTACCGCCATGAATGCGATTGCGGAAGGTGTGGGCATATTGACTGAAACTGTGTTTGAAAACCGCTTTATGCATGCCTTGGAATTGCAACGTATGGGTGCCAAAATTCGCTTGGAAGGTAATACTGCCATTGTGAAAGGGGTAAAGCGTTTACAAGCAGCCCCGGTGATGGCGACGGATTTGCGTGCATCAGCAGGTTTAGTGTTAGCCGGCTTGGTGGCAACCGGCGACACTTTGATTGATCGCATTTACCATATTGATCGAGGTTATGAGCGGATTGAAGAAAAACTCACTCAACTAGGGGCACGGATTCGTCGTGTCAGCTAATACAAGTGATTAATGATGAATGATTAATGATGAATGATTCACAATTCACCATTCATAATTAATCATTCACCATTCATAATTAATCATTCACCATTCATAATTAACCATTCATAATTAATCATTCACCATTCATAATTAATCATTCACCATTCATAATTAATCATTCTTCTGTAAAACTACAGACCACTCACTAACTGTTTCCCGGTTCCCCACGCCAACGCATAATTGTGAATATCCAGAACCCACTCCAAAAGCGGTTCTTTGCTCCAATTTAAAGGATGCATGGGAATTGTTCCCGTGCGTCCTTCATCATCTTCAAGTTCACAATGGGGCGTGTGCAAGGGTGCAGCTGACCATGCTCTCAGTGGATTACGTACCACTGGAATGCCAGCGATACTTGCCATCGCAATCGCTTCTACGGTAACGAGATATTTTGCTTTGCCTTGGCGAATCTCAATATCTGCCGTTGTGGTGGGGTCTAAAATAAAAGCATCTATACCACTGGGGCCGTGGGTTACTATCAAATAATCGGGATGTGTCTCTGTCACCTCTTTACAAATAAACCCGCTCGGATGTTCTTTACGTTGTGATAATCGTGGTTCTATCCAAATACTCAATTCAATAGCGGCTTTATACAGTCGAATTTCTCCCCCCAGAAATAAAGCACCAGTTGGATCGTCATAGCATATCCAACCCAATGATTCAAATGCAGCCAGTAATTTAATCCCGCACCAGCGTTGGTATAAATACGGCGTATCAGCAATTTCCACAACCCCATGTAAAAGATTGTGCAAAAAACTTGGTAAGTATTCCTTTGGTTGTATCAGTTGTTGAGCAAAACGTCTTAAGCGAAGCCAAGCCGTGGAACGCGGGTATGGATAGGGCAAGTTTGAAGAAGGCACCAATTTTAATTGCACAGTACGCAGCAAGGTTGTATGAGCATGTCCTAATTTAGCTTGTGCCTCATCCAAACGTGAACGCATGTTTAACAAAGTAGCCCGATCATTTTGTGCATAACTTGAGTGCCCTTGCTGTGTGAGTAAAGAATCATCAATATATTTCATGGTGCGTTTACGCACTTTTTCTAAAGCCGTCTGCTGTAAATCAAGCAAATGGACTAACCAACGCAATGGCCGCGTATCGATGTCAGTTGCTGGTAAAATACTGAGCCAGTGAGCCGGCAATAGGCGTTTTGCTATATCTTGTTGATAATCACTGGCACGACGAGAAAAAGTACCCTGTTTAGGGGAAGGCGTATAATGCAGCATGACTTTATGGGTGGCATCCGTTGCCTGTAATTCCGCTACCAGTTGAGGTATTAACGCCGTTAAAAAATCAATGGATTTTAACAAAGCGGTGGTGCTTGCCACCGTTCCCATATCAGTGGATACTTGTTGTCTACCATGCAAACCGGGCAAGAGTAATTCCGAAGAAAACGCTTTCAGTTCATCGACCAATTTTTGAAGAAAAGGATTCATATTTTTTACTTTGAGGTTGTTATGTTGGTTTTAGGGGGTAATGGGTAATAGGTAATAGGTAATGGGTAATGGAATCGATATCATTTTCTGCATACTAGTACCAGGAGTCCAAACTTTAGTTTGGATAGTTCAAAAGTGATACTATCGCCAAAAAAGCGATAGCATCACTAAAACAATAGCACTGGTTATTGCATCGTGAACCGCAAAAGTGATACTGTCGCCAAAAAAGCGATAGCATCACGAAATACTGTAGTTTTTGTGCCCAAAAACGTTAGCCGCGAAGTTTTGTTCTGTCATTTTGAGCTTTGCTATAAAGCTATAAATTTTTTTGGTTGCCGACGTTATCGATTTCTCCTTCAAACGAAATGACACTAAGACAATGGGTTTTCGTTCAGGCACTAGATAAATCCTATATAATTGTGAATTGTGAATTGTGAATTGTGAATGAAGAGTGTTTATTTTAATGGGCTTCAATACTGTTTAAAAGCAACCATTCATTTTAACACTGAAGAAGTACGTTCCGTATAAAGAGAAACGAAAAATGACCACATCACTTTCCAAAGACAATGCCTTAAGCCTATTACGTCAAGCACTAAACAATCCAATAGCAACTTTTCACCCTGAACAGTGGGAAGCCATTGAAACCTTAGTGGTTAAGCGAGCGCGTTTGTTAGTTGTGCAGCGCACCGGTTGGGGTAAAAGTATGGTGTATTTTTTGGCGACGCGCTTGTTGCGAGAACAAGGGGCGGGGCCCACTTTATTAGTGTCGCCGCTGTTAGCCTTGATGCGTAACCAGATTGAAGCCGCACAGCGTATTAATGTCAATGCTGCCACGGTCAATTCCACGAATCAATCGGATTGGCAGATTATACGTGAACAATTGTTGGACAATGCCATTGATATCTTATTGATTTCTCCGGAAAGATTAGCCAATGATGAATTTCGGGAAAAAATGCTGCTACCGGTAGCGGATCGCATGGGTTTATTTGTGGTTGATGAAGCCCACTGTATTTCTGATTGGGGGCATGACTTTCGGCCGGATTATCGGCGAATTAAACGTATTGTGCAGGCTTTGCCACCCAATATCCCTGTGTTAGCTACCACCGCCACTGCCAATAATCGTGTCGTGGCCGATATTCAAACCCAATTAGGGCAAAATTTAAATATTTTTCGCGGCCCATTGGCGCGGACTAGCTTACAATTACAAAATATTCATCTGCCTAGCCAAGCGGCACGGATGGCATGGTTGGCGGAGCATCTGCCACAGTTGCCGGGGAGCGGGATTGTTTATACACTCACTGTGCGCGATTCAGGGCGAGTGGCCGAATGGTTGCGAGCGTGCGGTATTAATGCTTATGCTTATCACTCTAAATTAAAAGAAGAACGGGAAAATTTAGAACAGGCGTTGCTGAATAATCAGTTAAAAGCGTTAGTGGCTACTTCAGCACTGGGGATGGGCTTTGATAAACCTGATTTAGGGTTTGTGATTCATTATCAACGTCCCGGCTCAGTGGTGCATTATTATCAACAAGTTGGACGGGCAGGACGGGCTTTACCGCAAGCTTATGGGGTTTTATTAAGCGGCGAGGAAGATCAAGATATCACGGATTATTTTATTAATACCGCCTTTCCACCCCAAGCGCATATTAATGAAGTCCTCACTGCCCTCAATCAAGCGGAAGAGGGTTTAACTATACCTCAGCTAGAAAAACAAGTCAATTTGCGCCGCAATCAGATCGATAAAGTACTAAAAATATTGGTAACGGAAACACCGGCCCCGGTGAGTAAACAAAGCAGTGTTTGGTTTGCAACGCCCGTCAATTATAGGGTGGATTGGGAAAACATCGAAGCCTTAAAAAAATTGCGTCATCAAGAGCAGCAGCGTATGATTGAATACTTGCACACCAAGGAATGTTTGATGGCATTTCTAGCGCGAGAATTAGATGATCCTCAACCCACGCCATGTGAACGCTGTGCCTCTTGTTTGCAAAAACATTTGATATCCCCCACGTTTTCTGAACAACGGGCTATTGAAGCGGTGCAATTCTTAAAGCAACATAGCACTCAAGTCATTGAAGCGCGTAAACAATGGCCGACAAGCGAGGGCCTCGTGCAACAAGGTTGGCGAGGCAGGAATATTCCACCAGGGTTGCGAGCAGAACAAGGGCGCGTTTTATGCTTCTGGGGGGATATCGGTTGGGGTGAATGGGTAAGACGCGGCAAACAACAAGAGGGCCATTTTGATAATGTTTTGGTCACCGCATCGGCCGAATTGATACAACAGCGTTGGCTGCCCAATCCGGTACCGCGTTGGATCACCTGTGTGCCTTCTTTAAATCGTCCAACTTTAGTCTTTGATTTTGCTCAAAGTTTGGCCGCTATGCTCAAATTACCTTTTAAGCCAATCATTGGCAAGATACGCCCCACTCACCTTCAAAAAGACATGCAAAATAGTTATCAACAAGCGCATAATTTAGTCGATGCTTTTGCGATTGATCGTTGGGAAGGTATGCAACAGCCTGTATTGTTAATAGATGATATGGTAGATTCGCGTTGGACATTAACAATTATTGCTGCGCTTTTACGAGAGGCGGGTAGTGGTTCTGTATTTCCGTTTGCGCTGGCGATGACAACGCCTAATGGGTAATGGGTTATTAAATAACTGAATTTTAAAATGTTTTGTAATAGCGAATAGCGAATCATCATGGGTAATATGAATAGGTAGTATATATTTCAATAAGTTATAAGCAGAGTGCTGAGTCTGTTGTGGTTTAACGTCAAAAAAAATTTTTATCCTAGCATAAGACAGGTTTATTTGCTATTCGCCATTCGATAAATTGGTGAATGTATTAATTTAATCAATACTTTCGCCAACGGATTTTGAACAGTTTGTGTTCAAAATAAACAGAAGTTGAGTGCGTAACATCAGTTAAATAAAATTTCTTACCTTAATTTGACAATGTCACATTTTAATTACGGCGTTTTCATTCGTTCCAGGTTAACTGGCACGGCCTCGTGCAAGTTAACCTTGCACTCCTCAATATCTATCGTGTCTAACGGTAAAATAACAGGTTATGAAGAAACAGACGTTCACAGATCAACTGTCCCAAAAAACAAAAACGTATTTTCAGACTGAGTTTTATAAACTGGGTATTGGAATGCTTTTTCTAACCATGGTGATGCTATACACCTTGATTGATAGGAATGGTATGCCACAAGTCACATTCCTGGCATTTGTCACCATGATCGGCGGGTATATGGCTTTGAATATTGGTGCGAATGATGTTGCCAACAATGTTGGGCCGGCTGTCGGTTCCAAGGCACTCACATTGGCGGGTGCCATTATGATTGCAGCCATTTTTGAAGCCAGTGGCGCGTTAATAGCCGGGGGTGATGTGGTTAGCACCATTAAAAAAGGCATTATTGACCCTAACTTGATTCCTGATACCACTGTTTTTATTTGGATCATGTTAGCTGCGCTTTTAGGCGGTGCTCTCTGGCTCAATCTAGCGACAGCACTGGGTGCGCCGGTTTCAACCACACATTCCATTGTGGGTGGCATTATCGGGGCAGGTATTGCGTCAAATGGACTGGAAATGGTCAACTGGGCAACAATGACCAAAATTGCGGCCAGTTGGATCATCTCTCCTCTTTTAGGTGGGCTCATTGCGGCTCTGTTTCTGTATATCATTCAAGATAGAATTTCTCATAAAGAAGATACGCTTGATGCGGCTAAAAAGGTGGTTCCGGTTTTAATTGCCATAATGAGTTTTGCCTTTGTCACCTATTTGGC
>QNER01000225.1 GCA_003646175.1 Candidatus Parabeggiatoa sp. nov. 1 | reverse complement strand
TATGTCACGCCCGCCGCCCGCTTAATATCATTATGCACATAATCCCAGGGCGTTGCCCTGGGCTGGTATGTTATCCCCTTTCAGGGGAGCACCTAATTGATGACACGCCCTAGTAAAGCAATAACGACAAAGCAATAGCGACAAGGATTATACTCGATGCTCAAGTTTTTGATGGTTAGCCAAAAATGCAGCCTGGGGATAAATCCTTAAGTAAAAGCTTAAGTCTGCTAAAGCAGACTAAAACCACAATGCTTGGTTTTTTTTTTAGTGCCCTGATACGTACTTGAGCTTTCAGACAACGGCTGATGCAGCCTTCCGATAAATCTCCAGGCTAAAAGCTTAAGTCTGCTAAAGCAGATTAAAACAACATTTTTTTTGCGATTTTTTAGTGCCCTGATACGTACTTGAGCTTTCAGACAACTGCTGTAACAAAGAATTTTTTCTAAAAAAAATTTGGCGTGAAAAGCTGTTGGCTGAGGTGGTAGCGGAAAACTTGTGAGTCGAGTTATATATAATAAAAGATTTGCTTATGAAAGAATTTAAAGCAAGGCTTATCTTTTTTCTTTAATTTGACCTATTGCCTATTACCAATACCTATTCCTAAGCCATTTGGGTAGTCCCTACAAACCGATGCAGGTGAGTTAAACCCAATAAAATCAAGCCTTTGAATACTGAACACGGTAATAATACACGCGCTAACTGACTGGCAATTAATATTTTATAACTCATTGATTTTTAAGCCCTACATTGCTTTGTAGCGACTAGCCCATTGTTATATACAATTCTTGTCGTTATTGCGGTTTATCCATTCTTATATACAATCCTTGTAGTTCACGGTTTATCCTTTTTTATATACAATCCTTGTAGTTCACGGTTTATCCTTTTTTATATATAATCAATCTTTGTCGTTCACGGTTTATCCTTTCTTACATATAGACGTTTAGAAAAATATTTAGGCCAAAACCTTCAAGGTTTCCAAAACCTTGAAGGTTTCTAACTGAAATTATTTATCTGAAAAATATAGATTATTTTTTTAAGATAAAAAGGTATTTCTTATGAAACTGAATATCTGGAAATCTTTTAAGAAGAAACCAAACAATGGCACAACGCTGACTTCTCTCGCCGATTTACTGCAAGGGCGCGAATGTGGTACTGCGGTGCGGTGGGGACATTTGGAAATGGTACCCTTGTTTGGTAGCGCATGTGCGGCAGGGACGTTTGCACCGCCCGAAAGTGCGCTGCGACTCACCAAAGTCACGCACTATGGTGAAATGGTATTAGAAAATCAAAGCCAATTGCCAACTATTGTGCCGCTGCATTTAGGCTATTTTCAAAATGCCGCTCAAAATCATGCTATGTGTGTTTCTGCACTCATAGAGGCTGGCAAATCTAAAGAATTTAAGGATGCTTGCTGCATTCAAGCCTCGCAAGGTGGCTATATCCATGAAGCCGATGAACGTTTTATCATTCTCCCACAGCCGTTACGTGACAAAGCCTTCGCGTTGCGAGGTAAACAAGATTATTCCAAATTGTGGGGCGATATTAGTACTTTTAATAATCATCTTGGGTTGAAACAACGGGGACATTTAGATGAATTAAAACGCGCCCATCAGCCGGAATTATTGCGAACGGTTTACCATTTAGAACCCTATCCAGAACAAACTGGGGCTTTGTTTTTATGTAATAACACGCTCATGGGCATTGAACTTGCACCAAATATAGCCTTTTGGAATGAGTTGCACACACCGTTGGTAATGTACTGTTATGCGCCGCTAAGATTGTTAAATGATGTTATTGGCATCCAACCTTGGGTGGGCGAATCGTTACCAATAGAAAACCTCAGCGGCTTAGATGATTTACAGTCGCGTTGGACAAAATTAGGGGCGCGTCGCCAGAAAAGAATAAATGAATTAACGGACAAGTTACAGGCATTACCAATACTCAGCAAACAACTTGAACAACAACAGGATAAAAATCAGTTACATAGCCTTGAAACAGATGATTTTGTTGGACAGATGGTTTTGCAAAAGAATAAACTGGCGTATGTTTCGTTATCTCGGAAAGGGGAAAGGGGGATGCGAAAAGGGAAAAGGGGCTAGGATCCTGTGGCTAGAAATAGGCTGTTCTTGGAGAATACACAATTATCACCTATAGATGTTCAGATAATTAATTTCACAAATCGAAGTTAACGGATACTATCCCGAAAAGGGATAGCATCCATTACGTGAAGTTATTTTTCTGAAAATCTATAAAAACTGTAACTACTCAGCCCTGAAAGGGCGAATTATTATAGCCTGGGGCAACGCCCCAGGTGCTGAGGCGTATGAAAATGGGTTCCCAGGGCGTTGCCCTGGGCTTTAATAAAGCGCCCTTTCAGGGCTGAGTAGTTACTAAAAACTTAACGAAACTCGATGAATCAGTTTTTTATAACTGATTTATAAATTTTTTTAATCTTTTGAAATGAGGCTAATTGTTAGTGTTTTAAGCACCACACGCATCGCTTTTAAACAGAAATTCAACCTAAAACATGTTTCATTGAGTTAAATAGATCTTAAAAAATCCGTTTATTCCGCTAATCCGCTGTACTAGGGAGGTGGTACGGGCACTTTAGATCGAATGCACTAATAGACATTATACCGATTTAATTGAAGTCCTTGATTTTATTACATTTACCAAAGTAATTCTTTGAAGTAAATCAATGGGTTACGTTAAATCGGTATAAACTCTAATATATAGCTGCAAGGAGTAGGTGCAAAAAAACCGGAGAAACAGAAGGTGACTGCTGAGCAAATGACAATAGATGAAATCAAGAAACTGAACCGCTGCGAAAAAATCTTGGTAGTCCCCAAAAAGTAGTGTAAGTACCTTCGCCAAAAATTTTCAGGTTTTTTAAATCCACACAAAGCCCTTTATTAAAGGAGTGAACGAAATTAAAATACCTGTTTATTTGTGGTTCAGTACTTAGTGAGATAAATATTTTTTGAGCACCCATTAGAACGACAAAGATTATTTGCTTATGAAAGGATTAGATCATTTAGATTCTATTCATCACTCTCTGACGGATTGAGATACTTTTTGAGAAATCATATTTTTTGGTTTTAAACGGATTTTCGCTTGACAGAAAACGCGAACAGTCGAAACATATTTGAATTATTATCCTTTATTATAAACAATCCTTGTAGTTCTAATGGGTGGTAACAAACTTGAACATCGAATATCACTACTTTTTGTTGAATAAATATGGGATAACATAGTCAATCACGATGAATATCCTGAATTAACGGATAACTGATAATTGATAACTGATAACGGATAACTGAAAAAACCGCGAGGAAAAAAAATTTTGTTAAGAATACGAATAAGTTTGCCCAAAGGGGGCGAGGCACATTATCACTATCTGGATATCCTACATGACGCATTAGTCAATGCCTGGATTGCAGCAGGATCTGGGAAAGAACAAGTCATTGGTATAAATGCCTTGCCTTGGAATTTTGCCGCATTAGGCACATCTCACAAACAAAGTAAGATGGCGCACACTTTAGTTGTTTCTACCCCTGACGCAACGTTGGCAAAAACCTTAAGCCATCTGAATCCTGATGAACTTATTTATGTACGCACCAGTACCAGCGAAATAGTTAACTTTGCCGAGGCAAAAATAACCATTGAAGATGATCCCATCATACCCAATCAAAATGCACTAGGCATCTTGATGCTTTCGCCGTTGGCGATTAGTGACAAAACTTCACGCAACGGCAAACGCTGGCATAAACATCTTGAACAATTTGATTTAAGTGCCGCTATTAATCATCGCCTTTCCCGACAAGCTGGGCGTACAGTAAAACTCACTGTGCAAGCCGATAGCTTATATCTACGTTGTCATCCCGATCATTCCGTATTAGTCCCAACTAAACTCATATCTAATAGTAAACAAGTTTTTGTGATTGGGATGACTGCGCCGCTGGTGTTGATGGGTAGTGAGGAGGATTTGCGTTTTGCGTGGTATGCCGGCTTGGGGGAAAAAACACGCAATGGTTTCGGTTGTATTGGTTTAGTAGAACAAGGAATAGGAAGATGAAGACACAAGATTGGATGGAAAAGGCGACAAAAGCCGCTGAGGATGTTTATAAAGATTTCTTGAATAAAGTCGTGAAAGTGGGTGTCTTCAATGATAGATGTGATAGCCAAGATGATCATGGCTGGGCACTTTTTGAAAAAGAGAATCAACGTATCATGGCTGGCAAAATGCACGATCCGCGCACCGTGCGTCTTATGTCCATCAGTGGTAAAGGCGGCTGGAATGTCGATGCGAACACACAACAACGCTATCGCAAACACAATAATGTCACCTTACTTTCACATCTGTTATCCGTCACCCGCGGTAGTCTCATGCTGAGTGCGTTGGATTGGTTAGGCTGTCATCCCGACATGGATGATGCGTTTTTTAAACGCAAATTGTATGTGATAACAGTTGTCGCTTTCATGCATGAGATTGACAAAGATTTAGGGTTGTCACCAGCGAACACTGTCACTGATGAGCAAGTCGCAGAGCGTATGGCACGTTACGGTATTAACGATTTTCTGAGAGTGCCTAATGTGCGTTTAACGCCGGCGCAATTGCTGTATCTCATTGATAAAACGGAATCCCAACCCGCTAATCGTCCTTTACCAGAAGCGATGCCACCGTATATTGCTGATGAAACCTTGCCGCTTTATGTACAACTGGCTGATAAATTAGAGGATAGCTGGTTAGCGACGGATTCTGAGGAGGGAAAATGGGGTATTGAGGGCGTTTTAGATTGCTTAAAACATGAACAGAGTTGTATTAGAAGTGATTTGTTACGCGCTTTGTTTGAACAATTAGAATTTTCATCCCATGTCATTGATTTATTTGAGCCACATCACCCATTTTTAATGGATGAATTGCAACGACAATTATCGTATTCGACTTGGCGTTTAACTAAGTGTCATCCAGTGATTGAAAGTCATCACGATGGGCGATTGCAGCTGCTTATCTTGGCAAATAAACAACAACTGGCGGAGATAAAAGAACAAGCTATCAGCAATTTGTGTAACAGTTTGTTAGAAAATTCCTTCTGGCTAGAATTACGTATTAATACACGAGGGGAACCGAGTTTATTAAACCACAAACCTTCTCATGCCGAATTGCGTCAATTTTTTATTGAGTACGCTTACGATAAAACTTTTCAGCGGTTATTTCTGGTGAAAACGATCTACAAAGCCACTATTGCTGAGCCGCTGTACCATTTGCTGAATGACTTGGGTTTAAAGCCGGTTTTTTATGACAAAAACACCCAGTTAATGATGTTGTATAACCTAGCCTCACTGGAAAAAATGCGTGAGAAGGCAACACAACAACTCCGCAAAGCAGCCCATGCCATATTGCTGTTAAATCTATTATTTGACCCAAGGGTAAAAGACAAGATGCCTTACTATGATAAACGGGAAGAGGCTTTTCTCGCTTGTATTCCAAAACAACGCCCAAACTGGATAGAAACCATAGTACATGGTCACTCGCGCCGCGTTTTAACAGTACTTTGGGCCGTCACTGTTGCTCACAATAACAAGCAAGTTGAGAATGCTATTTGGGGTGACAAGGGATTATTAAAGGATTGGTTAGAAGGCACCAACAAGAAAATCGGTTTTAGGCAGTTCATTAAAGCTGATGGAGTTACCCTGATAAAAAATGCGGAAGTTTACGTTCGTCAACTCTTTACTGGCAAACGAATCGTGACTGAAGATGAATCGGCGAAGGGTCGCTGTTTGTTCACTGAGCAACCTGTCAATGCTGATTTATGTATTAGAGATAACATGGGGTTAGGTAAGATAGGCATTAAAGTCACCGCCTTTTCAGGACGTGATGGTCGTTTTGAACCATTAGATTTCCCATTGGGTAAAACCAACATTAGCCCAATTTCTGTGGCAGAATACAAATTACGTGTTCATGTTTACGAGAAGACGCCACAAGGCACACGAAATTTGGAGAATCTCCCAACCCTGATTTCTTCGCCTACCACAGTCGGTTTGTTTGGTGGTTTAGCGATGGGGATTGAGCCAGAAATGGCCTTGATGTCCTTACAGCAATTGAACGAATTTGAGGTTAAAAAGTCCAAGATAACCGGCCTAGAACATGACACCGGGCGTTACCGTATCACTCGTTTAGAGTCTTTAGTGGGTAACACAGCCGAGCAGATTAATCAACTGCATCGACTTTTAAAGGCCACACGGCGTATAGGCCGTCCCCTCCATGTGTTTCGAGGTTTACCTACCACAAATAGGGCTTTTTTCTACTATGACGCAATGCCACCTCTGTTGGCTGAATTGTTAAGTGATGGAAAGTCTAGCGGATTAGAATTGCGTTTAGAGCAAATTCCAGCGGCAATTCAACGCTTAGAAATGGCACAATTGTTGCTAGAAACACAGGGTTATGGCTATGAAACCCTACAACTTTATGCTTATCCCCAAACGCACTTTAAAGGTTTATGCTTGGCATGGTGCGGCTTACACGAAAAATCAAGGCTGATTGCTCGCGGTTTAGAGCAGGAATATGAGAGTTACTTTCAAAAAGAGCCACTGAAACCGAAAGCGGCACTGACAAAAGAAGAAGGTGTCATGGTGAGATTAGGGCAAGCGGGTGCCAGTATACAGAAAAAGAACGATCAGCTCAGTCACAGTGGACAAACTCTGGTGTTCAACTTATGTTTGGATGGGCTGAAAGAAAGGTTGAAAGTGCGTCAACCGCAAACAGGCTGCCCTTATTTAAGTCAGGATATTGCTCATTTGTTAATACAAACATTGGCTCGTAGCGGTTTAAAGGTAGACTCTCATAACGATGTTGCTTTCCATCAGGCTTGTCTTACCGTGGCTAGCCAGTTTGTTGAGGAATTTTGGCTGGGTGTGATGAATAAACATTTTCCAAGCCAAAGCCATTTACGCATTTTAAGCAGTATCTATCGCATGTCCTTTATGCTGCAAGCAGCATAGAACCACTGATAATGCTTGTTCCACATTTAGTTAAGCGTCATTTAACCAGTTTGATGAATTGAAAGGAGAGAACAATGCAACGGTTTAAAGATTTTTTGGGTGATATTGATCATCTCTGTGAAACCAGTGCCGGCATTGATAAATCAGAATATGTCCATCCCAAGCTGAAAAACTTGGGTAGTGTTAGCCTGGTGCTGATTCGTGAAACGATTGCGCCGGTGATATTTAAGAATTTTGAACAAGAAATCACCGACATTGTTATAGAAAACGGGGGCGAACCGCATGTTCGTGCTGTGCCTAATAAGTTCAAATACCCGGAACGAGGGCGTGGCTTACAAATCTTGCGTGCCCTTGAAGCCGGTGGGCGCTTACCACAAAACAAAACCGCGTTAAATGAAGGACAAAATCCTTCAGAAGCTTTTGATTTAAATAGTCTTTTATTTGGTGATTCGGTGCAAAAACCCAAGATTTTGCCCATAAAAGCCGCGGTTAATTATTCCGATGCGCTGAGTGTACTCCCTAAATATCAATGTGTAGAAGAAACCCACCATGCCAGGGTGAATGAAGCTGGGACTTTGTGGGATGAGGAAAAGCAGGAGAATAGTTCCCACTTATTTAAACGCCATTTTATTAAACCAAGTACACTTTTGATACAAGTTCTTTCTACCCATCATCGCTTGTTGCCACAGATTGGCTTTGATCATTTGTTGCTTTGTCTTGGGATGGCAGGGGCTTATGGTGGGCAAACATCAGTGACGGGTATTAATATTCGTACTCATGTTGTTGGTATTTACGGTGATTTCTTTGAACAAGCCATCACATCGCCTTATGAGCTGGTGAAATCCTTGCCCAAGGATGACATTAACGTCAAGCATGATATCAAAGCATTAACGGGCTATCTGCATCAACAGTTAAGCACAACGCATAAAGCCTCAATGGATACCGAAACCGCCACGGCTTATCAACAAACACAAGTAGAACGTTTTGAAAAAAATCACGATGCACTGGCAAAAGAGTATCAAGCCGCGCAACAGAAAATCGGGGCTTTTTTCGATGAATGGTTTGGTAAGGTGGCTGTAGGGCGAAAGGGCAGAAGGCGTAAAAAGAAAGAAATTGAACCGGAAGTGAGTTAAAGGGAATAGGTTCGCAGCTAGGGTGGTGGAAATGGTGAATTGTTTCGTTCAAACAATTCATATCATCACTTATTGTTTTTTCGATGGATGAATAAAAATGGGTTCAACTTTTGAAAACCAAAGGAACCTAATTTTCACCACCCCGGTTAGTGAATAAAGCTTTTTGTGCCAAAAAAAATTAGCTGCAAATAGGCAATAGGTAATGGGTAACGAGTTTATACACACAGAAATCACAGAACGGACACAGAGGAATATAGAGAAAAACTGTTTTTTTTAAATAACTGATGTTACGCACATTGCTTCTTGAAGTCATGAGTTGTGCAATAAAGCGGAAGTTCCATACCATGATAATGTTTGGTGAAAAGGCAACCAATCGGGGCTTGCGCGGTGGGGGCTTGCGCGGTGGGCAACCACAAGGGATTGCCCCTACAATCTCTCAATGTAGGGGCAATCCTTTATGGTTGCCCCTGTGGGCTCATTTTGAAGCTGTGTGCGTAACATGAGTTAAATAAATATTTTATGAGTTATTTTGGTTTCTCTTAAATTTACAAAACCCTGTTTGTGTGAGTTCGACGTTATTTTTATAAATATTTGATATTTAAAGTCGAGCTCACGTTACTTATGAACTTGTCACCCATAGTCACTTTTTACTAAAACTAGACTTTACTTTTTAGCATTTTAAAAGCGGCAAAAAATAACCCAATAAAAACTAATTTATAGCAATGGAAAATATTTGTATTGGTATTATCGCTGAAACATTAACGCCATTTTGTTATCATAGTTTAATGGTGCAAGATGGCACTGCAACTTTGCCAGAATTGATTGGAGATAGGGCAATTGCATTTGGCTTAGCCGCAACATTAGGGCTATTACATAAAAGCGTTGCTTTGCCAGAAAAAAATTATCGCAAACATTTACAAGCGATGCCTTATCGTACTTCTGTGTTTACGACTCAACACCCTAAATTATTGCCACCTTTGACGCGGCGGCTTAATTTGGATGACGAAGGCGGTTATTCAAGACGCATTCAAAATGTCGTTAAACGCGGCAATTTGGCAACCTATTTCCAAACGCAGGAAGTCCCCCATGGGCAAACCTTTAAAGGGGCTATTTTTGGATTTGATCCATTTAAAGAAACCGGTAGAAACGAATTGGTTATTCGGATTGGTTTACATCGCAATGGTATGGTATTATTAAAACCTGACGATACTGTGCGCGGTGTTTGTTTAAATGCCGCCACCGCGGCATTATTCCAGCGTGAATTGGCAGTTAAACGTTATTGTTTACATAGCCTGCAATTATCGCCTCACTATTCGTTAACAGAGGCATGGCAAGAAGTCAATCAATGGCATTAACTATTGCACTGTGAGTACAACGAATTGATAAATCAACGAATTAAATTTAATTATCAATTGGTTAATCCACGTTATTAGTTGTACTCAATTTGATGAGCGATTATAAGTTGACATTTAAAAATGATGTGCCATACTAAAAATATTACATATCCCCTTGAGGGGTTATGAATTTATTATATTTGTTACGCATCCCTTTGAGGGGTTATGAATTTATTATATTTGTTACGCATCCCCTTTGAGGGGTTATGAATTTATTATATTTGTTACGCATCCCCTTTGAGGGGTTATGAATTTATTATATTTGTTACGCATC
>QNER01000224.1 GCA_003646175.1 Candidatus Parabeggiatoa sp. nov. 1 | reverse complement strand
TCACACATTATCCTAAACTTCTTAGATGCACCCAGACGAGACGAGGGCTGCTTTGAACCGTTCAAAATTGACCTTTAGGCTATAGACTTTCAGAAAAAGGAGTCCAAACTTTAGTTTGGCAAACCCAAGCTAAAGCTTGGACTCCGGCCAAAATATTTATCTGACATACTATAAAAGAAAACGGTTTTCGTTCACACGATTTATATTTATCCGTTTTTGCAGCAACTCCGTTGTACTCAATATTGGTACTCAATATTGGTACTCAATATTGATAATGACCATTTTTTGTGCCCAGATTTGTGAGGGTAAGGAGTGGGGTGCTTACCACCTATCAGTTTTTTCTAACTCATTGAACATTAAGTACTTTGAATTTTGTTCCTAAACGAATTAGGAGGGATTTTGCCTATTCAATTTTGACATAGCTTCTCCTAATCTTGACGAGAGGTTTTTGCGTGATTTATTTGCTGCTACGTCCCTTAAAACCCGGCTTACCCGGCGTGTTTCTTATTGATTGATAATCCCATCAAAAATAGAACGGATCGATCGTGGCTATTTGAGAGCTAATCAAAATCCATGTCTAATAAATAATCAAGGAGCATTAAGTCTTATTCGTTTATCCCCGTAATTCGTTGTACTAAACCAAACGTTGTGCCGCTTTTAACAAACTGATAGGTGGTAAGGAGTGGGGTGATAAAACGTAAACGACGTAAACGACGTATTAATTGTTAATGAAAAAATGGTAGTCCTGTAGAAGTAGTGATGATGTCCAAACGGATACTATCCCGGGGAAGGGATAGCATCCGTAACATCACTACATGTTTAGGACTACCGAAAAAATAAGTTTTGGTTAAGTTACTATACTATTTTTAGATAAATTAATAACTTAATAAATTTTTGGCCCATTACCCATTATCAGAAAATACCGTTTGTCAGGTCAATACGACCATTCGTCGCTTAAATCACTCTACTTGGTAACAATATAGACTATTATTATAATTAATGGCTCAATGTGAGCCAAACTAAAGTTTGGACTCCTAAAAATTCCAAACATTCATGACAACTATGGAGGACTACTAACACTTTATAACAATATTTGATAACAACACGTCAAGATACGCATTTATTGGTGGGTGTTTCCATACGGTGAACCGATTATGGTACACATAAACCAATATCCATAACTACAACTAAATACAAACAATATCGTCATTGACGATATTAAATTTGGAAAATGAGGTGTATACCATGAAGATGCTAATACCTATTGTAAGTAACACGCATCGTCAACTCGCTGGGCTCGTGCTTGGAATGTTCTTCTTTATGGGACAGGCTGTCGCTCAGTATGATGAATTTGGCAATCCTGTTACCAGTGTCACGATTGTTGTTGTTGGTAGCGAGCAAAACCAAATTCTCATTTACTCGCCGACGGGCGAGTTAGAAAATGACATTGCCGCAACCGCCCAACAACTGGCAGTCATCGACTCAGACAATGATGGCTTAGATGAAATTATCGCTGATGATGGCAATAACATTGCTGTTTATGAACTCAATGGTGAAATCAGCGAGCCGCTCTCCGTTGAGAGTGTTTTCTTTGTCAAAGGTGATGTAGACGGAGACGGTACTGAAGAAACCATCATCGGTGCTCAAGATGCCAATGAAGTTAGCGTTGATGATGTGACTTTCACAGTCTTTGACTCAGCCACCCGACGGCTGCTTCGTGCGATTGACATAGACGACGAGGACGATGAGGATTACGAAGATAATGGCATTGGCAATGATGACGATGAGGATAACGGTACCGGCAATGGTGACCAAAAGGTAACTATTTGCCACATACCCCCGGGCAATCCGAGTGCGGCACATACCATCACTATCTCAGTCAATGCGCTTCAAACACATATTGACCATGGTGATACAGAGGGTGCATGTCCTGACAGTGGTGGTGACGATCAAGATGATCAAGATGCTCAAAACGATCAAGATGATCAAAACGATCAAGATGCTCAAGACGATCAAGACGATCAAGATGCTCAAGACGATCAAGCGCAAGACACCACAAGCACTATCTATGGTGTGAATGTTGCCGCGGGTGATTTAAATGGCGACGGCAAAGCTGAAATTGTTGCAGCCATGGCAAGTAACGGGGGCCGTATAGAAATTCGCACTGGTGATGGCACACTGATTAATGGGTTTGAGGCCTTTGATAGTACTCAGGGTGTTTTGGTCGCAGTGGGAGATGTCACCGGAGATGGACAAGCGGATATTATCGCGGCTGAAGTTAATGGCACTGAAATTCTGGTTTTTGATGCCAATGGCAATCAAACAGGCGGTTTCCAAGTCAGTGGGAATATTATCAGTTTAGCAATTGGAAACGGATTGATAGAAGCTGAACAAGTAATAGATGACAACCAAGCGGCCGATGATTCATCTCCAGAAGTTGATGACAACGCCACAGACGACTCTTCAGAGAATGAAGATAACGGTAACGCGAATCAAGACTCATCAAATGATGAAGATAAGGATGAACCTTGCCCGACAACCGGGACAATTAACCGTCCTTGTCACGGTAACGCGAATCAAGACTCATCAAATAATGAGGATAAGGATGAACCTTGCCCGACAACCGGGACAATTAACCGTCCTTGTCACGGTGGAAATCAACAAGCCCCAACCGATGCAGCCCTTGATGCGAACTGCAAAACCTCTGAAGCGACGTTAACCGATGACATTACCCACCACCTCTGGGGGAAAAATGTCACGATTTTCCACGATACCATATTCAATGGCGGTAAAATGACTGGGTGTGTGGAGAATCATGGCATCATAAAAGATATCTTCTTTTTTGGGGATTCTCTGATGGGTGGTAAACCGTCAGGCAAGATTACCGTCAACAGCGATATCAAGTTAGGTATGGGTATTTTTAAAAATGCCACCTTATTACCTAACACGATAGTCAAAGATGTTTTATTTACTGGCAAAATCACCGGCCATGCTAAAAATTGTCCCCGCGTGGAAGATGTTCAATTTCTTGAAAATACCGAAGTCTCTCATGTGATTATCGGTAAAGGAACGCATTTTGCCAAAGGCGTTATGATAGGTGTGGGGGTACGCTTTGTCAGTAATTACTTGATTCCTGACGGTGCTGACTTGACGGCTGCTATATCGACGGGATATGCCGAATATATGCCACAGGCGGTGGACATGAATGATGATGTTGTGACAGAAGAAGACGTTCGCAGTCTTTTGGCGCAAGTGAATGACCTGTCTGAATTCAAGCGCAATGGTTGGCAACTGACGCAAAATCCTGAAACGGGTCAACTAGAGTTGACGGTTGGAAATATCAGCTATGCTGTTATCCCGGTGGGTGTGAAACAAACCAACGCCAAAAAACACGGCAAACACTTCAATCGTGATGGTAGCATCGACTTTGTGACAGCAAAAGGGCGACACATCCTTGCTTATCCAGGAGTTCAAAAAATGCCGGCTTTGGATAAACCGTTGGCTAAGTGGGGGCTGGGTAAGATGGTGTTGCAAAAGAATGGTATTCTGAGTGCTAAGTTTAAGGGTGGTAAAGTGGTGGCTCGTGCCGATATTGCAGCCTATCCGGTCAGCGACGATGAACCATTAGGCTTGTTCACAACCCGGCATAGCGATTCCGTGCGCTTAGTCTTTGCTGATGATAAAGGCCAAAAACGCGAACAACTCATTCATCCGTTTTGCGCAGATCCAGAGGCCTTGTACAACTATCAGGCCCGTTTGCAAGATGGCACTGATTTAGACTTAGCCCATAATGGCACTGTCTCCCTCACGATTAAGGGTAAACGCTATCACGGTGTTTTTGACTACGTGGTGCGTCCGGGGAGTAAATACGGTAAAAAACCAAAACAGGGTCAACTCATGTTTACGCCTATTTATAAAAAAGGCAAAAAGGTGAGTTTTACAGTGACTTATCCAACGGGTGAGACACAAACGTTGTGGTTGATGGGTAACGCGAATCCTTAACCGTTGCACTATAACGGATGCTATCCCTTTTCGGGATAGTATCCGTCACGTTGATGCGGAACGAAAAGGTGAGAAGAAATTCTCACCTTTTTTTATGCGCGAGTGTGCGTAGCCAAGCCAGAAAAAACCTTCAAGGTTTGGCAAACCTTGAAGGTTTTGGCGCAAATTGTACTTCCAGTATATCCGTCACGTTGAAAGCAAGAACGAAAAGGTGAGAAGAAATTCTCACCTTTTTTTATGCTTAAAATCGCGAATAGAACCATTTGCCTTCATGGATATTTTTCTTTAAGTCGCACTGCCGAAAACACCGTTTGTCAGAAAAATCCTGCTATTCGTCACTTAAAGACTGTATTTGGCGATGGCATGGACTATGATAATAATTAATGGCTGGTTGAATAAATCAACCATTGCAAAAAATGATGGGATAATAGGTTTGCTTAATCCGTTTAATCCGTCAATCCGTTGTACTAGACTTAACTTATGGAGGACTACTTTATACTTTATAACAATACTTGAAACCAGCGCGTCAAGGTACGCATTGATTGGTGAGCATGCCCATGGATTCACAATCAATGAATGGGTACGACGCGGCAATACTGACGTTTTTTTGTCAGCCTCGTTTTTGCGCTCCAGCGTGGGAATGGCTATTTGTAATGTTCTTGCGTTTGTGATGATGTATTCGGGAACGGCGTGGCGAGCATAGAAACTGAGAAACTGATAAGTGGTTGCAATGCATTCATCTGACTTCTGTCACGAGCAAAACCACTTTGACAACAAGTTCGGTTGAAACTAAGGACTTTAGTAATATTCCGTTTTTTTATAACAGAAACAGTGGTTGGTATGGAAATTGCTTAAACTAAACCACTTTGAACGGGCGTTGGTATTCCTTTAAAGGAATTCAATGTTGGTTTGAAAAACGTATAGACGTTCAGAAAAAGATTTAGGGCAAAACCTTCAAGGTTTCCAAAACCTTGAAGGTTTCTAACTGAAATTATAAATTATTTATCTGAAAAACTATAGTTTAAATCAAAATCACAACTGCTAACGAAGGTGAAATCGTCATTGACGATTTTGAGTTTTTAAAATAATGAGGTATATGCCATGAAGATGCTACATGCTGTAAGTAACGTGCATCGTCAACTGGCCAGTTTAGTGCTTGGAATGATATTCTTTATGGGACCGGCTGTTGCTCAGTCTCTCCCACCACTAAGCGCTCTGAGTCTGAATGTTGACGTGAAATCTGCTGAGTTGTTAAGTTTCAAGGCACTACCCAATGATGGGGCAGCTTTGGGATACGACGAGGCTTTGGTGCTCAAGTTAGAAGCGGATGGTATTGAATATTTTTCATTAGTACCAAATGGATCAACGCCACCAGGGTTTACGCCTATTCTTTATATGGGTAAATCCGAGTACGGCATTTTTCGTACAGTTTGGATACTTGACACTAATCGTGTCCAATTCTTCTTTCACATTCCCGATTGGGAACAATTGGAAGAAGAAGCACCCATTATATTAACCACTGAGCAGACTGCGCAATTAATAACGCTTGACAATTTGATTGACAGTAGTACTAATAATTTTGACAATGGTATTATTGTTGATAAACGCAACAAAATTGTGGGTGGCCATGTCGTTGATTCTATGGGTAACCCGATACCTAATGCCACCGTACAAGTGGAAGGCGAAGGACTTTCTCTCTCCTCAGTCACCAATGAGATGGGTTGGTTTTCGCTGAATGATTCTGACGGAATCGCAATATCCGAGGGCGTTTCTTATGCTTTGGAAGTGGTTGCTGAGGATTTTATATTTGTGCCCCAAACCATCACTTCTGAAACTGCGCCGTTACCCTATCTGGTTCTGAAGGCCGAACAAGAAGATGATTCTGATTCTGGCAATTTTGGCTATCTAGTTGAGAGCTACATTGTAGATGAAGTTGGTAATCCTGTTACCGGTGTCACGATTGAAATCATTGATATCGAACTCGATGAGACTGTCAGATCGGTTGACATCGGTTATTTCCAAATTACTAATCTTGCTGAGGGTACTTATACATTAACGGCCAGCAAAGAGGGTTATCATTTTGAGCCAGTGATCTTTACTGTGGACGCTGATAATCCTAGTGTCATGTTACCGGCTTTAACCGCGTTAGGTGTAGACGAGCCTCTCTTTAGTTATATTGTTGTCGGTTCCGAGCAAAATGAAATTCTCATTTACTCGCCAACGGGTGAATTAGAAAATGACATTGCCGCGACAGTCCAACAACTCGCAGTCATCGACTCAGATGATGATGGCTTAGATGAAATTGTTGTTGATGATGGTAATAGCATTGCTGTTTATGAGTTTAATGGTGAACTCAGCGAGCCGCTATCTGTTGATAGTGTTTTCTTTGTCAAAGCTGATGTAGACGGAGACGGTACTGAAGAAACTATCATCGGTGCCCAAGATGCCAATGAAGTTAATGTTGATGGTGTCGCCTTCGCGGTATTTGACTCAGTCACCCAAACTCGTCGTGCGGCACGTAAAGGCAATGAAAAGGTGACTATCTGCCACAAAGGACAGACTCAACAGATTCCAGAATCGGCCCTGGGGGGACATCTGGGTCATGGTGATACCTTGGGCGCATGTTCTGACGGTGATGATGATCAAGATGATCAAGACGATCAAGATGATCAAGACGATCAAGATGATCAAGATGATCAAGATGATCAAGACGATCAAGATGATCAAGACGATCAAGATGATCAAGACGATCAAGATGATCAAGATGATCAAGATGATCAAGACGACCAAGATGATCAAGATGATCAAGATGATCAAGACACCACCGATGACACTGTCTACGGCGTGAATGTTGCCGCAGGTGATTTCGACGGTGATGATACAGCCGAAATCGTTGCCGCGATGGCAAGCAATGGTGGCCGTGTAGAAATTCGCGCTGGTGATGGCACACTGATTAATGGATTTGAGGCCTTTGATAGCACTCAGGGTGTTCTCGTCGCAGTGGGCGATGTCACTGAAAATGGGCCAGCTAACATCATTGTTGCGAGTGAGGTTAATGGCACGGAAATTCGGCTCTTTGATGCCGATGGTGTTCAACTGGATAGTTTCCAAGTGAACGGAAATATTATCAGCTTAGCGGTTGGGAGAATGCTTGATGAATTTGGCAATTCTGTTACGTTAGGAGACGAAAACGGAAATCCCAGTACAACGGACGACAGTTTGACAATCACCATAACCGATGAGCCACCACCCACGGCCGGAACTGTTGACGGTGCTCATAACTACGATAACAAAACTCTAACTGATGGGGTTATTGGGCCAGAAAGTAGTATCTCTAATGTTAAGGTTGCCGGCGATACGTCCAATGAGGGTGTGGTATCAAACGCCACGGTTTTACACGATGCGACACTCACCGGCGGTAAATTGACGGGTTATGTCGAAAATCAGGGTACCATAACCGATGTAGAATTTGTGGGCGCTGAGTTAAAAGGCGGTAGTGTGGGTGACATGATTGTTACCGCCCAAGACGGGTTGGGCATTTTAATCAATGTCACGATTCTGGTTAATGCCACTGTGAAGTATGCGACCGTGTCTGGTGATATTGACAATCAAGGCACTTTGGTCGATGTGACAGTCGAAGCCGACGCGACGGTAACCGGCGGCACTGCGCAAGGCGCCGTTCAGAATCAAGGCACGTTAAAGGATGTGTTCTTAGCGGCGGGTACACAAGTTGAAGGTGGCACACTCAGTGATAAGATAACCGGTGATGCGGATGACAAACCAGTCATTAAAGACGCTTACATTGCGGAAGGGACCGAGTTATTTGATGTTATCATTGATGAAGGCACCGAATTGGCCGCCAATGTGGATATAGGCGACGGCGTTCGTTTTGTCAGTGAGGATGTGATTCCTGAAGGTGCTGATTTGACGGCTGCGCTATCAAAGGAATTTACCGAAACGTTGCCACCGGCGGTGGACATGGGTACTGATGTCGTGACAGACAAGGGCGCACCCAATTTGTTGGAACAGGTAAACGACGTACCTTATCTGAAGGAGAATGATTGGCAACTGACGCAAGTTCCTGAAACGGGTGAACTTAAATTGACGGTTGGAGATATCAGCTATGCTGTTATCCCGGTGCGTTTACAGCAAGCCAAGGAACCACACGCTGGATTGATTCCCAATCTTGATGGTAGCATCAACTTTGTGACGGCGAAAGGGCGAGATATCGAAGGTCATCCCGCTGTTCAGAATATACCAGCGTTAGGTAAAGCGTTGGTTGAGTTGGATATGGATGAACTGGTGTTGCAAAAGAATGGTGTTGTGAGTGCTCAGTTTCAGGATGGCAAAAAAGTGGCTGCTCGTGCTGATATCGCGGCCTATTTGGTAAGCGACGATGAGCCATTAGGGCTGTTCCCAACCGAAGACGGTTTTGTGCGCTTAGTCTTTGTCGATGATGAAGACCAAAAACGCGAACAATTCCTCTATCCGTTCTGCGCTTACCCAGAGGCGTTGTACGATTCTCAGGCTAATTTGCCAGAAAACAGCACTGAGCTGGAAACCAATGAAGAGCCAGACAATGAGCCAGACGGTGCTGAGCCAGCCAATGAGCCAGAGTTAACCAATGAGCCAGACGGTGCTGAGCTGGCGTTAGTCTATGAGTTGGAGTTAGCCTATGATGGCACAGTTGCCTTCACGATTGAAGGTGAACACTATTTGGGTGTCTTTGACTATATGGTGTATCCGAGTGAGAACGATGAACAACCTGAAAACGCTCAACTTGAGTTCACGCCCATTATGGAAGAAGGTGAAATAGTTGGCTTTACAGTGACTTATTCAACGGGTGAGTCACAAATTGTGTGGTTGATAGGCTAAAGCAAATCCTTAATCGTTGCAGTACAACGGATGCTATCCCTTTTCGGGATAGTATCCGTCACATTAAAATTATTGCGACACCGCTTCGCTTACACAGTGAAGCGGTGCGCGTTAAAGCAAGAACGAAAAGGTGAGAAGAAATTCTCACCTTTTTTTATGCGCGAGTGTGCGTAGCCAAGCCAGAAAAAACCTTCAAGGTTTGCCAAACCTTGAAGGTTTTGGCGCAAAACTTTTCTGGGCAACTATAACCGGTGAAAATAATGCGCCTACCCTGGGGTGATGAAAATTGTGAATTGTGTTCGCGCCTAAAGTTTTTGCGCGCAAAAATATTTAAGCGCGAATTGCGAAGTATTAATTGTTAATGAAGATAGGGTTATTTAAGTGATTATTTCGATTACCCTCAAACCATTACGCATTACCTAGGAGTCTGTCGGACTTAACAGCTAACCTATTGTTTATACTGCAATTTAAAATTCGCTTCCATTTTGTAAATGACTTGTATATCAATTACTTAACACAACAAGCTCGACAGACTCCTAGCACAGGATCGCTACAGTTTCCAGACCATCTCAGCCAACGGCTAAAGCCGTTGTCTAAAAGCTCAAGTACCCTAAAGGGCACTACAAAAGAGGGTTAGTCGGCTTTAGTCTCCTACCGCTTTCAGACAACTGCTTTAGGCGATTTCTCCAAAAATCGAATATACCAAGGGTGCGATTTCCAAAAGAAATAGCCTTAACTGCCGTGAAAATGGGAATGCGCCCATTCCGATTTTCGATTCTCGATTCCCAATAATTGCACCGTCAAAAATACCGTTTGTCAGTCGAAAACGACCATTCATCGTTTTAGTCATCCATTTGGCAGCGGCATAGACTATGAATAATAATTAAGGGTTCAAAGAATAAATGAATGCTTATTGATTTATGAGC
>QNER01000223.1 GCA_003646175.1 Candidatus Parabeggiatoa sp. nov. 1 | reverse complement strand
GTCAGTTCTGCATCTGGTTCAACCATTGAAGGAGAAACCAGTTTTGATACAACCGTTGGTACAGCGCTTGTGTCCAAAAGTGCAATAACTTCTGCGCTTAGGACATTTTCACCATCGGCTTTGATAATTTTAGTCAAGGTACCCGCTTGAGGAGCAACCACTTCTAAAATGATTTTGTCGGTTTCAATGTCAACCAATTTTTCGCCTTCTCGCATCGCCTCCCCGGGTTGTTTCTGCCAATTTAATAATGTGGCATCAGCAACCGATTCAGCGAGAGTCGGTACTTTTACTTCTTCAATAGACACAGTATTTCCTCTTTTCAGTTATCAGTTGTCAGTTATCAAAAAATCCGTTTTATCCGGAAAGAAGTTGTACTTGTTATCAGTTGTCAGCAACAACTACAAGGATTAGTTATAAAAAAGGATATATTGAACACTGTCAAAAATTGAGCGAAACAATTTAGTCCCATTTAAAACGACTCATTCAATTAATCATCATAAGCCGGCTTTTGCATCCCATTCGTATCCTTCGCCACCGCTACACGCACCTTCTTCAGCACACAAATGATACGCATATTTGTGTTGCAGCTTCGGCTTTTTCATGTGACTTCTAAATTATGAACGGACTCTTCAAGAGATACACTATCATCAACCATTTTGTAGATATAATTTTTCTCACCATCCTCTCCTTGAGCATGAAAATACCCGGAGAGCTTCAATCCAGTGTCTGCCATAAGACAGAGCATGTTCTTAAAAAATTTCAAACCATCTTCAGTGACATCAGCACCGTAAAATAAGTAACGTGTCCAATTGATATTGGTTTCGCCCCAACACCAACCCTTCAAATATAAATTGAATTTGGGATGACTCTCGTATTGCTTGTTAAGCGATTTGAGCGTGTGAACGGCATTTGAAAAGTTTTCAGGCTCAATTTCAAGCCAACCTCGTAGTGAATAGTAGTATGCCATGTTTAGTTACTCCTTGCTCCAGACAATGACTTTTCCACCCTTTTCCTCAATGTATTGCAGAATATCCGGGTGAGGCTCTTTCTTAAACCAAAATTCTGCGTGTTTATTTCGTTCAGCTGCCATTTTTATGGTGTTCTTGATTTGATTTCTGGTTTTTTTATTCAAAAAATTTTGGGGTTTATAAATGGCAGAGTTGGAATCTTTTGCCTGTATTAAAGCTTCATCAGTCACACTGTCAATTTCTTTGTCATCAATGATTTCTGATTGCCCACCAGTTTTTTCACGGACATCCACTTCATACTGCTTACCAACTTCGCCATGTTCCTTTCCAGATTTTGGCATTGTGATACTTCAAAATAAAATAATCCAATTATCGTGAAAAATTACAACGAATCCCAGAAATAAACGAATTATCAACTCAGCAACTTTTCGGTACGGAGACATTAACTCCACCATCCACATATAGTATTCCAGAAAAATGAGTCCAAACTTCAGTGCGGGCATGCCAAACTAAAGTTTGGACTCCTGCCAAAATAAGCAAATTCTTGGTAGGGAGGTGTTGACTCCACCATTCCCCCATTCGTTTATTTCGCCAATTCGTTGTACTTACTTCGTTATACTCATCCGTTCATTACGGAAAGAAGTTGTACTGAGCTGCAAAGCGTCAGCAATCAATTGTTGGCGTTGCTCACGGTGAATTTGAAGATAGCCTACCGCTGGTGATGCTGAGGGAGGGCGCCCGGCATATTCGAGCCTGCCAACTTCGCTGTCACTGAGGCAATCATCCATCTGAGTACGCAGATACCACCATGCGCCTTGGTTACGCGGCTCTTCTTGTACCCAAACGCGCTGCTTGACATGAGGATAACGCGCCGGCACTTTTTCCAGCGCTTCTTTGGGGAATGGATAAAGTTGTTCTAAGCGAATAATTGCAATGTTATCAATATCATGTTCGGTGCGGGCTTCTATCAGATCAAAGTAAACTTTACCACTACAAAGGAGCAAACGTTCAACTTTTTCTGGATCAATCTCGGCCGTTTCATCAATCACTGTTTGAAAGCCGCGCTCTGTGAAGTCTTCAAAGTGGGACACGGCCAGTTTGTGGCGCAGTAAACTCTTAGGCATCATAACAATCAACGGCTTACGATAAGGCCGCCGCATTTGCCGTCTCAACATATGGAAAAATTGTGCAGGCGTACTTGGTACACAAACTTGAAGATTGTCTTCGGCACAGAGTTGTAAATAACGTTCAAGACGCGCCGAGGAATGTTCAGGCCCTTGTCCATCGTAACCATGTGGCAAAAACATGACTAAGCCGCAGTAACGTTGCCATTTTGCTTCAGAAGAACTGATAAATTGATCGATCACCACTTGAGCATTATTCGCAAAATCACCAAATTGCGCTTCCCAAATCACTAACGTTTCGGGATCGGAGGTACTATAGCCATATTCAAATCCCAATACGGCTTCTTCAGAAAGCAACGAATTAATTACCAAGAATTTGGCTTGTTTATCAGACAAATGTTGTAAGGGCAAATAAGTATCGCCAGTGTTTTGATCGTGCAACACGGCATGGCGATGGGCAAATGTGCCACGGGCACTATCTTGCCCCGATAAGCGTATTGGATAAGCTTCTTCCAACAGCGAGGCATAAGCCAGCGTTTCAGCACAGCCCCAATCAAGCGGTAATTCACCCTTGCCCATTTGCAGACGCGCCTGTATCACTTTAGCAACACCCCGATTAAGTTTAAAACCTGTCGGTATTGTGGTGAATTGCTCGATCAAGTGTTGCAATTGTTCTTTGCTGATACAAGTGTTTGCGGGTGCTGTCCAGTGTGTCCCAATATAAGGTTTCCAATTCACACTATGTTTGAATTCTTTACTCACCAGATGGGATAACATCACATCTTTGGTTTTCAGGGCCGCACGGTATTCTTGTAACAGGGTTTCGCCTTCTTCGTACCCAATAATGCCTTCAGCAATCAAACGTTGTGCATAAATGGCTTGGGTTCTTGGATGATCGGTGATTTGCTGATACATTAGCGGCTGAGTTGCAAACGGATCATCGGCTTCGTTATGTCCTTGACGGCGATAGCAGATCATATCAACCACCACATCTTTATTAAACACCATTCGGTAGTTGAGTGCCAATTGAGTCACAAATAACACCGCATCTGGATCATCCCCATTGACATGAAAAATCGGTGCCTGCACCATTTTGGCAACATCGGTGCAATACAGGGTTGAACGCGAATCTAACGGATCGCTGGAGGTAAAACCAATTTGGTTATTGATAACGATATGCACCGTGCCACCGGTGCCATAACCATGGGTTTGCGAGAGATTTAGGGTTTCCATAATCACGCCTTGCCCGGCAAATGCCGCATCGCCATGAATCTGCACAGGTAAGACGGTATTACGTTGTTTCTCCCCGCGCCGTTCTTGCCGGGCACGGACAGCACCTTCCACCACTGGATTAATAATTTCTAGGTGAGAAGGATTAAAAGCCATCGCCAAATGCACCGGCCCATTTGGGGTCATTACTTCTGACGAATAACCCATATGGTATTTAACATCACCTGAGCCGGCATGATTATTAATTTTGCCTTCAAATTCTAAGAATAAGTCTTTGGGACGTTTGCCCAAAATATTCACCAGCACATTCAAACGGCCACGATGCGCAATACCTAAGACGATTTCTTGAACGCCCATCGCGCCTGCATGTTGAATCAGTTGATCCAAAAGCGGAATGAGACTTTCTCCGCCTTCAAGAGAAAAGCGTTTTTGCCCAACATATTTGGTATGCAGAAACTCCTCTAGTCCCTGCGCCGCAGTCAAACGTTCCAGAATATTGAGTTTGGTTTCGCTGGTAAAATTAGGCGTCGCCAGCGGCTCTTCCAGACGTTGTTGAATCCAGCGTTTTTGCTTAGTCTCGGTAATGTGCATGTATTCGGCACCGATGCTCCCACAGTAAATGGTTTTGACTCGCTTGATGATGTCCGATAATTTTTCATTATCCACACCATGCAAAGAGCCGGTGTGAAACATGGTGGACATATCGGCTTCAATCAGGCCGTAATACTCTGGGTACAATTCTTCAACGTCAGCACGTTTTTGCAATTGCAACGGATCTAAATTGGCTTGTTGATGTCCCCGAAAACGGTGGGCATTAATCAGCCGCAAAACGGCTGCCTGTTTTTTGGCAAAAATATCCAAAGCTGCGTCATCAACACCCTTGCGTAAATTTTGGTAAAGCGGCATTTTAAGTTGAGCAAACGCGGCTCGAATCGGCGTATGGGGGATTTCTGGGTGTGATAATGGCTGTTCTTGTTGCAACTGCACAAAATAATCACGCCATTCTTCACTCACTTGAGCAGGATTAGTCAAGTAAGTTTCATAAAGATCGTCAATAAAAGTGCCATTATAAAGATAGGAATGGTCAGTCATTTTCAGTTTTCAGTTGTCAGTTGTCAGTTATCAGTTAAACGCAAAAGTTTTGGTTTCGCAAAAACCGGCGCAAAGAAATCTAGTTATCAGTTGTGAAACAGCGGTTTATTTTATTTTATTCTCGAACCACGATGTTTTAATGAATCGTTTCAAGTATAATGGGTTATATCAAAATTATTACTGTATATTTCAGTCAGTTATAAGTGAAATGCTATTTTTTTGTGGTTTAGTTTAATGTTAAAAAATGTTTGATCATAAAATACGATTTAACTGATTGTTATTTATTCGCAAACAGCGTATGTGAATATTGAATTTATACACACAGAGGGCACAGAGTTGACACAGAGGAGCACAGAGAAAAAATGCTTTAATTTAAATAGTTATTTTATTATTTGGGTTTATCAAAAAGTAAAATTGGTTCCCTTGCTCAGTATCATTTATATTTTGTCCTCATAGGTGTTCTGAATTATTGTAACTGACTGATTTTTAGTTTAAATAAATTGAAAAGTTAAAGGTGAATGGTGGTTGACAAATAAATTTTTAACGAGCTTTCGCACAATGAGTCACGAAATCTAATTATCCGTTTACCATTATTAATGAGCCATTCATCATTCACCATTCATCATTCACCATTCATTGTCCTTTTTGTTTTTATTTTATAGGATAGCTGATGAGAAGCAAACGCGGTTAGGATTGGCACTGGGAAATTTCAGGCTGCAAGAAAAGTTGCTTTTTTGGCAATTGCACATTTTCAGTTATCAATGACTCTATGGGGTGCAATTAAAAGTGGTGGAAACCCCAATCGCCTAGGGATAAATCCCTAGGCTAAAAGCTCAAGTCCCCTTAAGGGGACTGCAAAAATCCGTGATTGGCATTTATATCACTTTTAATTACGCCCTACTCTATGTTCTCGTTTTTTTTAGCATACTGATTTATATCATATAATTAAAATTTACTTATTAAAAACGGCACCCTTCATTTATCCCGACAAGGGCTTGCGCGGGGGATTGCCCCTACCATAGAAAATGGGCATGTTGCCCCCAACATTTTTGAAGGGTGCCTTAAAAACCATGAATTAATAAATATTATAAAACCCAGTGATTATAAAACCCAGTGCAGTAAAACTTTATTGCCCAGTTTTGACTAACTTGGCAATGTCACATTTCAAATAATAGACGATTCAAATTCATTTTAGGCGAACCATCTTGCACGATGAATTAATTTATACTCTCAATGATTTACTGTTATCATTTTTTTTTATTTTTTGAATATAATAATAATTTGTGTGCAATAATTCGCTTTGCATGGCATTTTGATGCAAGGAACTCTAAAAATTCGTTTATTGAAATAAATTCGTTATATTTTCACTATAGTCGATAACTGATAACAAGTACAACGCATTGAAGGATTTAACGGATTTTTTGACAACTGATAACTGATAACTGATAAAGAGGGCTCCAATTATGAAACCACCAGTACGTATCGCTATCACAGGCGGTGCTGGGCAAATCGCCTATTCTTTAATATTCCGTATTGCTTCCGGGGAAATGCTAGGGCCTGATCAACCAGTCATCTTGCATTTGTTGGAAGTGCCCGCCGCTTTAAAGGCTTTAAAAGGTGTACTTTTGGAACTTGAGGATTGCGGCTATCCGTTATTGCAAAATGTTGTGATGACAGATGATACCAATCTAACGTTTATTGATGTTGACTATGCTTTGTTAGTGGGTGCTGCCCCTCGGGGGCCGGATATGGAAAGAAGTGATTTACTGAAAGTCAATGGTGAAATCTTCAAGGTGCAAGGCAAGGCACTGAATGAGTTTGCCAGCCGTGATGTCAAAGTGCTAGTCGTCGGTAATCCCGCCAATACCAATGCCTATATTGCCATATCTGCGGCCCCCGATTTAAACCCGAAACAATTTACCGCCATGATGCGCCTTGATCATCACCGTGCCATCGCCCAATTAGCGGCTAAAACGGGGGCTGAAATCACGGCTGTCAAAAATATCATTATCTGGGGCAATCATTCAGCTACCCAATACCCCGACATCAGCCACGCCACTGTCAATGGTCAACCCGCAAAATCCCTAGTCGATCAAGATTGGATAGTCAATGAATTCATACCCACGGTGCAACAGCGTGGCACAGAGGTTATTAAAGCACGGGGCAAATCTAGTGCGGCTTCCGCTGCTTTTGCAGCCCTTTCACTGATGCGTGATTGGGCGATGGGAACTGAACAATGGGTTAGCACAGCCATTGTCAGCGATGGTAGTTATGGCATTGCGAAAGATTTAGTGTATTCTTTCCCTGTGACTATCAAAAATGGTGAAATGTCAATTGTGCAAGATTTAGAAATTGACGAGTTTAGCCGTAGCTGTTTGCAGGCGAGTCAACGTGAACTTGAACAAGAACGCGATACTATCGCAGATTTGCTCCATTAGGAAAGCGGGGAAAGGGGATCGCTCCAAGGGGAAAGGGGAACATTATTTTGGCAACCGTAGGTATTCCCCCCTTTCCTTTGGGCTAAGCTTTACCCATAAGTCGTTGTGTGTAAATGCTAAACTTTCGAGAAGTCATTCATAACGTTTGTACTCCAAACTCACAAACTAAAGTTTGTACTCCAAACTCACAAACTAAAGTTTGTACTCCAAACTCACAAACTAAAGTTTGTACTCCAAACTCACAAACTAAAGTTGGTACGAAATTTACAATCTACTTGTGGGTAAAGATAAGTTCCTTTGGGGGGTGTGTGAAAATGAAGTTACAATGGGTTATAAAACGTTTACCTATTGAAATGAAGCATGGTAAATGGCTAAATAAACAATAAGTTATTAATAAGCCACTCATTCCCAATTCACCATTCACAATTCGCGCCTAACTGTTTTTCTAGAAAAACGTTAGGCGCGAACACAATTCACAATTACAGATGACGTTTTATCATTGGGAAGATGAAGATTTAGTGTTATCGGTGCATGTACAGCCCCGTGCAAGTCAAGCGGGCATCGTTGGTGTGCATGGAGAAAGGCTGAAAGTGAAAATCACATCTGCGCCGGTGGATGGGCAAGCCAATGCTGATATGTGCAAATTGTTCTCCAAAGTGTTTGGGGTTGCTAAGTCACGGATTATTATACAAAGTGGTCATAGCAGTCGCGATAAATGTATTTGCGTCAAATCACCCAAAAAATTACCTGATCTCATTGTGCCACCGTAAAATTTGATTGGAAATGGTATTTCTTACCATTTAAGAAAATACAATGAATTATATGGGCTAATGGACGAAAAACATTTTTTTGTCTGAATCAGAATTCTAGGCTAAAGTTTTTTGTGCAAAAAAAAATGTTAGCCTAGAAAACCGAATTTTAGAATTAACAGAATAATATCATTAATTTTACACAGTTTTTAATTTTTCTCTGTGAAAGTGTAACCCTGTGTTTCTGTGTTGAATATTTAAAAACTGATAGGCGGTAAGGGGCGGTATGGAATTTTAACACCGAGTTCACTGAGTACCACAGAGCCACACAGAGTTTAAGATTTCTTTTTCTCTGTGAAACTTCGTGTAACCCTGTGTTTCTGTGTTGAATATTTAAAAACTGATAGGTGGTAAGGGCCCTAGATACCAAAATACCGAAACAAGCGGTAAAAGGTTATTACTAATGCAGGCCTTATGAGTGAAGATGACTATTTATTATGGATACAGGCCCGCAAATGACAGAAACACGTTGAGCCACAGATACGACGAAGGTGCCTATCAGCAAGCTTTAGGTAGAATGCCTAGTTATGCTGCGCTTTTCAAAAAAGTTGTAAAAACATTGGAGGACGACTTGAATTAATACTCCCCAGAAAAGCCATTTTTTTTGGCTTGACTCAGATTTCTGGGGGCAAGCAATCCAATTTCTTTCAAAAAATTTTTCAGAATAAAGGTTTTTAAACTTAGTCTATTTATTGTAAACTGTCTTTGTTTCAAAGCAGTTAGTTTTCATCATTTTGGGCAGAAGGGTAATGGGTAATGGACAATGGAAAATTTCCAATCAATCGTCTTTAAGTTTTTATGCACAAAAAATTTAAGCGCGAACCCAATTCGCTGCTATTTTTGAGCAAACTTTAGGCCCAAACCCAAATCGTAGCAAACGTTTTTGCGTGCAAAAATTTGCATCGAACCCAATTCCCAAACTTTACCAAAGGAGATTTATTTAATGCGTTTAATTCTGTTGGGCGGCCCCGGCGCGGGCAAAGGCACTCAAGCCAACCTGATCAAAGACAAATATGGGATTCCCCAAATCTCTACCGGCGATATGCTACGTGCGGCCGTTAAGGCTGGCACGCCGTTGGGGTTAGCAGCCAAAAAAATCATGGATGAAGGGGGCCTCGTTTCGGATGACATCATCATTGGTTTGGTGAAAGATCGTATTAAAGAGGCTGATTGTGCCAACGGCTTTTTGTTTGATGGGTTTCCACGCACTATTCCACAGGCTGAAGCGATGAAAGAGGCTGGTGTCAGCATTGATTTTGTGGTTGAAATTGCGGTTGATGACGAAGAAATTGTCAAACGCATGGGTGGGCGGCGTGCCCATTTAGCCTCTGGGCGCACTTATCATGTCTTGTACAATCCGCCTAAGGTGGAAGGCAAGGATGATGTCACTGGTGAAGATTTGGTGCAACGCGATGATGACAAAGAGGAAACCGTCCGGAAACGCCTCAAAGTGTATCACGATCAAACCGAGCCGTTGATAGCGTATTACTCGAAATGGGCCGATAGTGGTGAGGCGAATGCGCCCAAGTATGCGGGTATTAAAGGAATTGGCAAGGTAGACGAAATTCGGGATGCCATTTTCAAGGCACTTAGCTAATATAGTCATTTAAAAACAACCAAGTCTGACTTGGTTTTTTCGCCCTTCTTGAGTGGTATGAAAAATCCGATTTCTTCAAGAAAGAGATCGGATTTTTTTAGCATAAAAGGGTGGAGTCAATTAGAAAATTGCTATAAGAAATCAAAGTTCGTAGGGTGGGCAACGTCTTTTTGTTGCCCACCATATGTCACACCATCAGTGGTGGGCAATAAAAACACATTGCTGGCCCCCTACTAATCTACATCAAATGGAGGTCACACTCTCTCGATCTAATCCGCATCGATTAAACATCGCCTTCCGTTATGGTTTGGGAACTTGACAAGCATAACTACATGGATTGCTTATAATAAAGGATTAAAACCAAAGGATTAAAACCGGGCTGCATGATCTCGATCTAATCCCTTCTTATAAACATCGCCTTCCGTTATGGTTTGGGAACTTAACAAGCATAACTACATGGATTGCTTATAATAAAGGATTAAAACCAAAGGATTAAAACCGGGCTGCATGATCTCGATCTAATCCCTTCTTATAAACAATCCCTGTAGTTATGGTTTGGGAACTT